>CAZUNU010000078.1:0-12670 GCA_964622105.1 uncultured Sangeribacter sp.
CTATTAGGGTTTAATACTCCTGACAGTCAACCAAAATCAGGAAAATACAATTCAAATCAGCTAAAACATCGCAAAGCGATGTCCCTACAATTCTTAATATCCTTATTTCAACTGAGAAAACATCGCAAAGCGATGTCCCTACTTTCCCATATTTTAATCCCCTTAATATTTAGGGGATGTAATAACATCTGACTTGGCCGATCGGAAGCGACCCTACTATCTGCAACGGAATGTGGGAGGAGTCTGTCGATATCCATGCGTCAAGATCTTCACTCGATTTCTTTTTCCCTTCCGTTGTGAATTTAAATTTTATATGGTAGGCCTCGCGTTCGGTCTTGTTGCGGAGTTTAAGCATCTCCTTGCCAACGCAGCGTATGGTAAGGTTCTCTACCTTGGAGCCGGAAAATAACGTTGCATCTATTGTCTTACCTGAAGTCAGTTCATCGTAATTGATCGTACGTAGGAAATAAAACACGCTAAGCATATCATACGTAGGACCAGTTGCTTCAAACTGCTTCTCCTTCTCCTTTACCTTACCCTTTTTATTTATCCATGTAGACGTGGCTTTGCCTTCTACTTTATCACCTTTATATGTATAGGTTATCTCGTCGTGACCATAGGTGCCCTCTTCGTGAGCAATCCTCGTGTAAGACAAGGGTTGCAATCCCGCTTTCTTAATAGTTCCTTTAAGAGTATCTCTCACCTGATAAAATTTATCGGCCCAAGGTTTGGTCTTGCCCGTAAGGGTGACGTAATAGTTGCTTCCCTTGTTCTTGAGGCTCAACGTAGCCTCGCCGGCGTCTTTATGGATCAGACCCCATTTATATGACACCACATAGTTCAATGTCTCATCTTGAAATGTGGCGGCATTGGCGAGTTGGCAGCAAAAAACGGCGGTAAGGAGAAAGTATAAGATTTTCAGTTTTTTCATCATCTTGTTTTCTTAATAAGACATTGATGCTTACGTTTGGTTTAGTCAGATATGTTCAAAACAGATATGGGTATAACAAAACAGACCGGGTGAGAAATAATCTTACCAGGTCTGTCTGCTATCTTATCCTTCCTTATCAGGCATATTGATTGATGATCTGCTCAAGCGCCTCAGCTGACTGAACGCCTGACGCACGCCATTCGAGTTTACCGTTCTTGAACACCATCAGGGTCGGCACCGAACGTACGTTGTAGGCAGCTGCCAACTGCTCATTCTTATCTATATCAATCTTGATGATTCTGGCTTTTTCACCAATCTTGCTATGAAGCTCTTCAAGGATGGGGTGCATCATTTTACATGGTCCACACCAAGTTGCAAAGAAGTCTACCAAAACCGGTTTCTCTGATTTGATTATATCATCAAAAGTTTCCATAATTCTTAAGTTTTTGATTAAATTTTTTATCAATAGATTCTATTAATTTACCTATCAAACGCCATAAAGGGACAGAAAGTTCAGGATTAAATATTTTTTCATATTGCAAGAAAAATTAATGAGGATTTTTGGTTTTACGAAAATAATTATATACTTTTGCCATCAAATCACCGGGTTTAAACTATAATAAATAACCCTATACTTTCATTAATCTAAAATCAATATTATGAATCCTGCTGTAAACATGAGCCCTAATCGTCTTGTGGAATTCCTTCAGAAGGATCCGATGGAGTTCCGTAAAGCCGATATTATCCGCTTCGTCAAGGAAAATGGAATCAAAATGGTCAATTTCATGTATCCGGCCGACGACAACAGGCTAAAAACTCTTAATTTTGTAATCAATTCCGAAGAATATCTCGACTCAATTCTTACTTATGGTGAACGCGTTGACGGTTCGAGCCTCTTCCCCTTCATAGAAGCATGCAACAGCGACCTCTATGTGATTCCTCGCTTCTCCACGGCTTTCGTTGATCCGTTTGCCGAGATTCCGACTCTCACCCTCCTGGCTTCATTCTTCAATAAGGAAGGTGAACCTCTTGAATCTTCTCCCGAATATGCCCTGAGAAAGGCAAGCAAGGAATTCACACGTGTCACCGGATATGAATTTCATGCTATGGGTGAGCTCGAATATTATGTTATCTCTGAAGACTACGGCCTTTTCCCCGCTTCCGATCAGAAAGGTTATCATGAATCAGCTCCTTTTGCCAAATTCAATGATTTCCGTACCGAGTGCATGTATCTTATCGCTCAGGCCGGTGGTCAGATTAAATATGGCCATAACGAGGTGGGCAATTTCGCCATCGACGGCAAAATTTATGAGCAGAATGAGATCGAGTTCCTCCCGGTACCTGCCATCCAGGCTGCCGATCACCTCATGATTGCAAAATGGATTATCCGCACTTTGGCTGCGAAAAGAGGTCTCGACGTTACTTTCGCACCCAAGATTACAGCCGGAAAAGCCGGAAGTGGCCTCCATATCCATTTCAAGATCATGAAAGATGGAAAGAACCTCATGACTGAAAATGGCCAGCTCAGCGACGTTGCCAAGAAGACAATAGCCGGTATCCTCGAATATGCCGATGCTATCACAGCCATGGGCAATAAGGTTCCGACAAGCTATTTCCGTCTTGTGCCTCATCAGGAAGCACCTACTTCAATTTGCTGGGGCGACCGCAACCGCTCCGTGCTCGTGAGAGTGCCTCTCGGATGGACTGGTAAAGTAGATATGTGCTCTCTGGCTAATCCCCTCGAAGCCGACACACGTGCGGATGCACCTGAGAAACAGACTGCCGAGTTGAGAAGCGCCGACTGCTCTGCTGACATCTACCAGCTTCTCGCTGCCATGATCGTGGCTGCAAGAAAGGGCTTCGAGAATGGGAACTCCTTGCAGCGTGCTGAAGAGATGTACGTAAGCGTTAATATTCATAAAGATGAAAACAAGCAGAAACTCGAACAACTGAAATCGCTTCCCGACAGTTGCCTGTCTTCCGCAGCAGCTCTTGAAAAAGCACGCGATATATTCGAGGACGCGGGAGTTTTCTCCCCCGCTCTTATTGACGGCATCATCGCAAAACTTAGTAAATTTGAAGATTCAAATCTGCGTAGCCAGGTTGAAAACGACCGGGAGGAGATGATGCGACTTGTGCGCAAGTATTGGCATTGCGGATAAGATAAATGGCATTACGGAGATTTACTATTGAACTTCTATTTTAATTGAGGCGTTTATATAAGCGGATGACAGACTTCAACGTCTGTATCCGCTTATTCGTTAAAACTAATTAATTATTAAAACAATACAATATGGTACGTCTTAATGTCTCGATGATTGTCGAAACCGGCGAAGCCGCCAAGCATCTCGAAGAGAAAGCTATAGAACTCGTGGCAGCCTCCTTGCGCGACAAAGGTTGCATCTCCTATGATCTTTACAAGTCGAAAACTAATGACGACCGCTATATGATAGTGGAGACATGGGAATCAAAGGAGGATCTCGAAGCTCATAAGAACACCGAGCACTTCAAACGCCTTGTGCCAGAACTTGAGAAATATTCCAATTTGACAATGGAAATCTTCGATTTCTAATGGCATCTTTCTAATCAAAAGATTATATTAGATCTAAAAAGCTCTGCAAAAGTTCCGGAACTTTTGCAGCGCTTTCTTTATTTTTGAGGTAAAGTCTTTATTTAAGTGTTAGTCCATCGGGCACATCAGCGAGGTGAACGTCGAGTTGCGGGAAGGGGAACGAGAAGCCGTTTTCAGGCAATTCCTTGTAGAAACGTTCGTTCATACCGAAATACACTCCCCAATAATCTGAAGCAGGCACCCAGGCACGAACCGTGATATTGATGCTGCTGTCGGCCAATTCGCTCAAAGCCACAAACGGAGGGCACTCCCTCTTGATAGGCAAGCCCTCATTAAGAGTGGTCTGCTCCTTGATTTTCTCTTTCAAAGCCTCCTGATGTTCTTTCCTCGTTCTGCGGAAACGTTTCCACCAACCCTCCTTTGGAGGTTCGGACACAGTGGCATCGGCAGAATGTTCGAGTTCATGTTCTTTCTCAGCCAATTCCTTACGACGGATGATATCATCTTCAATGAATCGCTTCACGATACGGTCGTCGGAATCAAGCATTGCGAGGATCACCTCCTTGGCCTTGGCATAATCCGTGCCATATGATAAACCAACTTTCCAGTCAACCCGGCGATAACTTTCAAAAGAATAATTGTTGATTGATCCCGTGGAAAGTCCACCATTGGGGATGATGATCGTTTTGTTGTCGGGGGTATTGATGAGTGTATGGAAAATCTGGATCTCCTTAACAGTGCCAGCAAAACCCTGAGCCTCGATATAATCTCCTACTTTATAAGGTTTGAGCAAAAGAATCAATACTCCTCCTGCAAAGTTTTGGAGAGTGCCGCTCAATGCCATACCGATAGCCACACCGGCAGAGGCAAAGAGTGCAAGGAATGAACTTGTCTCAATTCCAAGAATTCCTACGATAGTCACGATTAGGATAAAGTAGAGCACTATCCTTACAAGCGACAATACAAAGGTGGTGAGAGATGCATCGATCTTCCTGCTCACCATAATCCCTTGCACGAGGTTATATATCTTCTTGATTATGAACTTTCCGATATAGAATACCAGAATACATATCAGCAACCGGAATGTGAACTGAACGATTCCATTGGCGATACTGGTGATGGCATCATCGAAGCCAAGACCTTTCAGAGCCTCGAACGCACTTTTTCCGCTGTCAACCTTATCCGGTAGCGGCACAACAGGTAAATCCTCTGTCTGAATCATATTATGTTGAATTTATTAGTTGGCTTACTATTACTATGGACTGGCTTTTAAACGTATTTAATTCATTTAATTAGGCAGTATGAATTATTCATACACTCTCTTATACCAGTCGAGAGTCTTGTAGTATTGCGTATCCTTGTTATCAAGATTGCGGTTAAGAAGATGGCATGATACGCCTGAGAAATTTTCAGGAATGATTTCCTGATGGCGGAAATCATATTTTGTGGCGGCTTTGTAGACCACATATCGAGCCATTGCCTCCTCAAAATCCTTTGTATCAGGAGCGCCCTCATTAGCTTCAGCTATCCTGCGTGTGTATTGACCGAAATCATAGAAAGGATATTTCGTTAGACGTGAATAATTCTGCAGACCGTACGACGAAGGTGTTGCTGCACCTTCGTAAGCCGCATGACAATACTCTGCCACAGGCTCAATGGAAGGCTGGTGATATACTCCGATAGTGGCAACGTCCCAGGAGCTATCCATACCTGATTCATAATAATTGAAAAATGCCTTGGCCGCTGAAATACAATCCGGATTCTCCCTCAAAAGGTAAGGGAGCGTCAATTGATATGGCATACCGTTGCCAGGGTCTTCTGTAGGCAACCCCACATAATATTCGCATTTATTCCGGAATTGATAAGCTGTCTCTATGCCACCCATGTAGCAGACATCAAACCATATGAACTTGAAAGTATTGTCGGGCACGGCATCCGCCAATTCATCAATATCGGTGTAATCTGTAGTGTTGGGATCGCGGTCAAGATCAAGGTCAGCGCCAAAAGATGCCAAAGCAGGGATATACAACATATCACCCTCGGAACGAGTCTCTCCATGGGTTGAGAAAGCCGGTGCCCACCCCGTGGCGTGCGACCAGAAAATCATTCCATATTCTTCCGCCGGGTTCATGGTGATTACATCGTTGATCACCTCTGAGATTCTTTTAGGATCGGTGGAATAATCCTCCCGGTCGTAAACCTTGACAATCTGAAATTCCGGATCTCCGTTGCGGTCACGGGTAAGTTCGAGCAAATTCGGCAGACCCGACTTGCGGACCTGGTAGATGAAAAGACTGTTTTCTTCAAGGTTTATATCCTTTGCACCCTCGAGCATCTCCGATTTATCAGATTCGAATTCTGACGTAAGATTGGAAACAATAGCATATATAAGCATTGTCATCTTTCTTGTCGGCTTTTCATCAGGTTTCTTCTCCGGATCATCGCTACTGCAAGAAACGATAAGGGGAAGCATCAGGGACGTCAAAATTGAAAAAAGGAAAAGACGGTATATTTTTTTCACGTTCGTAAAAAAGTAAAAGGTAAGTTTATTTTCAAATTATTTTAGATAGAGCTTCGGTCATAGCAAGACTTCACAATTAATTCTTCATTTGATTCCAATGTGACACTGGAATCAAAAAGCAAATTAAGTGTAATCGCTTACTTTGCTTAATACTTAAACGGTTTTATTTATTTCTTATTATAATAAGGAGAGTAAACAGAAATAATGGAGAAAGAAGCTGAGAAGGAAAAGGAATTGACTTTTTCGGCTTTATTTATTAAAATTCACATTAAACTGTTAAATTTTTCGTTAAACTTATGGCGAATAGATTTGTTAAACTATTAAACTCTGTATTAAAAAATATTAATACGGTTTTGTGCCACTACAAACCTAAGGCAATCCACACTCTCCCACTCTTCTCAAATTAACAGATAGTTCTTGTTTTAACTAATCCAATTCTGAAAAATGAAGAAATCTATAATCTGGCTCCTCACTATAGTGATGTCGCTCACATTCGGCGCATTGCTCTATTTTCAGATCATGTATCTTGAAAATATGGTAAAGATGAGGGAAGAACAATTCTCCGAGACAGTGATGCGCTGCCTCGCCGCTACTTCGTCGCATCTTGAAAGAAAAGAAACCCTCCACTTCCTTGAGGAAGATATCAATATAATAGAATCAAGCCTTTATGACGGCTCCCAGAAAAAAGGAAAGGGCAATGTAAGATATACGGTAGAAAACCCGGATGGCACTGTCACCAAATATACCCTTGCGGCGGAGACTGACAGAACACGTCAGGATCCTGCCAAAATAGCCTACCCCTCACCCACCGGCTCTATAGAAAGCCGCTACCGAGATATGCAGGAGGTTATCCGAAGCCAGTATCTTTATCAGCAGGGTCTGCTAAATGAAGTGATACTGTCTATTCTTCGAGATTCCGGAAGTCGCCCGGCATTTGAACGTGCTGATTCCACTATCATCAAGACTTTCCTCACTTCAGAACTTGAGAGCTACGGACTACATGTTCCGTTTGTGTATGCCGTTGCTACCACCAAAGATGCCATAGTGTTTGCTTCCGACGGTTATATTGACTCTCCCGATGAAGGGAAATATATCCAGACGCTCTTTCCGAATACCGACTCACAATTGCGTCTTATTGTTGAATTTCCCACAAAAAACACTTATATCTTCTCTTCAGTAAGGTTTATTATCCCTACACTTGCCTTTACGCTCATTCTCCTTGTAATATTCCTTTACACAATCATTCTTGCCTTCCGGCAAAAGAAGATATCTGAAATGAAGACCGACTTCATCAACAATATGACGCACGAACTAAAGACCCCTATCTCAACCATTTCACTGGCTGCCCAGATGCTTAATGATGATTCGGTGAGGAAATCACCAACTTCGCTCAACCATCTTTCACAAGTAATTATGGATGAATCGAAGCGTCTACGTTTCCAGGTGGAGAAAGTGCTTCAGATGTCGGTATTCGATAATTCCGGAAGCGGTCTCAAGTTTACCGAAGTGAATGCCAACAGCATCATCCAGAATGTGGTCAACACGTTTAAGATAAAAGTTGAGAAATATGGAGGTGTTCTTACAACAGAACTCAATGCTGAAGATGCAGAGATAAAAGTTGATGAGATGCACTTCACTAATATAATCTACAATCTTCTCGATAATGCCGTGAAATATATGAGAGAGGATGAAGAACCTCAGCTCTCGATCTGCACGCGTGATATCGGCGACAAACAGCTTGAAATCCGCATAAGCGACAATGGAATCGGCATTAAAAAAGAAGACCTGAAGAAAATTTTCGAGAAATTCTACAGGGTATCCACAGGCAATCGTCACGACGTGAAAGGATTCGGCCTTGGTCTCGCCTATGTCAAAAAGATGGTAACAATTTTCCACGGAAATATTGTTGTGGAAAGTGAACTTGGTAAAGGGAGCACCTTCATTATCACGTTGCCCTTGATAAACCAAGACGAGCTTTAGTCCGAGTCAAATCCGGTGTATGTAACCAAGTCAAAAATAAGGTATGAACGCCGACTCTAATCCGGTGTATGAAAAAGGCGATAAGCCTGTTTGAAGGCCTGGATTGGCATGATTTATTACGTGATAATATGTTGAAGATTAAAACTAAGTTGGAATAGTTTGGCGCAGCTGAATCTTTTTCGTGTTAAAATTGTTAATAAATAAAGCTAAATTGAATAAATAAATTCTAAATACAGTCAATTATGGATGAAAAACTAAAAATATTGCTCTGCGAGGATGATGAGAACCTTGGCATGCTCTTGAGGGAATTCCTGCAAGCCAAAGGATTTAACGCTGATTTATGCCCCGATGGGGAAAAGGGTTACAAAGCATTCCTTAAAGGCAAATATGATCTTTGCGTTCTCGACGTGATGATGCCTAAGAAAGACGGCTTCACTCTTGCTCAGGAGATCAGAAATGTCAATAGCGAAGTGCCCATAATCTTCCTTACTGCCAAATCTTTGAAAGAAGACGTGCTGGAAGGCTTCAAATTAGGTGCCGACGATTATATCACCAAACCTTTCTCTATGGAGGAGCTCGTTTTCCGTATTGGCGCGATCCTCAGGAGAGTAAAAGGTAAAAAGGATAAGGAAATCACACTTTATAAGCTTGGTAAGTACACTTTTGATACCCAGAAGCAGGTGCTTATCTCTGACGATAAGACCCAGAAACTTACTACTAAGGAATCTGAACTTCTCGCCCTTCTTTGCTCTCATGTAAACGAGATTCTGGAACGTAATTTCGCCCTTAAGTCAATTTGGATCGACGATAATTACTTCAATGCAAGAAGTATGGACGTCTATATCACCAAACTCCGTAAACTTCTGCGTGACGATCCGGAAATCGAAATCATAAACATTCATGGCAAGGGCTACAAACTTATCGCCCCTGATGCCTACAACAGCAACAAGGAGTGAAAATGCGTCGTTATATCTGTTGACAAGAGGATGGGCTTATCGTTCACCCTCTTGTCGGCAGTTTTCTTTTTTATTGCTTTCTCTACTATCTGCTATGAAATTTCTCTTCAGAATCTATCAGTGGCTAATCGCCGCTCCGATTTTCATTGTGGTGACTTTCATCACCGCCGTAATCACCATGATAGGCACCTTTTGTGCAGGCACCCATTTCTGGGGATATTATCCCGCACACTTATGGTCAAGATTTGTTTGCTGGCTCACTTTTGTAAGGGTCAAAGTGGTAGGACGTGAAAATATAGATAAGAACACCTCTTATATATTTGTGGCCAATCATCAAGGGGCTTACGATATCTGGTCGATTTACGGCTATCTGAACCATAATTTCAAATGGCTCATGAAAAAAGAGCTTGAAAAAATATTCATGGTAGGCCCTGCCTGCAAGCGTGCCGGACATGTTTTCGTGGATGATTCAAATCTGAGGTCTATCAAAGAGACCATCACCGAAGCTGAGCAGAAACTGAAAGACGGCATGTCGCTCGTCATCTTCCCCGAAGGCAGCCGCACATGGGACGGTAAGATGATACCCTTCAAAAGAGGTGCGTTCCTACTGGCTTCGGAATTCAATCTGCCGGTTGTGCCCATCTCTATCGACGGAAGCTTCAAAGCCATGCCCCGTTTCACTTACAACGTCATCCCATGCACCATCACTCTCACCATCCATAAGCCAATATATCCGGGTGAAAAGGGTTTCAACACAAAACAGCTTCTGAACCAATGCAGAGAAATCATAGCGTCTGCCGTGCCTGAAGAAAATGACACTGTTAATGAGGAAAACAACAAAGAAACCGTTGCGTCCTGACAACTGAATGACTTGACTGATTGTTAATAAAATGTAGGCTGACGCTTGCTTGACAAAGCTCGGCAGCCGGATTCAATAACTTTAAAGATTTTAGATATGTTGCAATATATTACCGACAACAAGAGCAAAATATCGGTGCCTGATCAGGTGAAAGCAGTCATTGAAGGTGGTTGCCATTGGATTCAGGTTACAACTGAAGGTATCTCCGACGATGAAATCCGCAAGAATGTGGAGGCTATACTGCCCCTTTGCGTTGAAAAACAGGCATTTCTTCTTCTTGAGAGCCGTGTTGATTTAGCCAAAGAGCTAAATGTAGGTGGAGTGTTCTTGAAAGAGGGCGACACGCCATGCAGTAAAGCCCGAATGGACCTCGGGCCGGCTGCCGTAATCGGTGTCGGGGTTTCATCCATGGCTGATGTCCTGAAAGTATCAGCACTTGATATAGACTATTACACCCTTCTACCCTTCCGCAGTTCTGATGAAAGCCTCAAACCCTCTCTTGGAATTGAGGGCGTGAAGGAGATCATCTCTGAAATGGCCAAACAGGAAGTCAACATTCCTCATGTGGCAGCAGGTGGCATAAAGCTTGAGGATGTGGCAGCCCTTGTTGATGCCGGAGTCAACGGTATTGCTGTGTGTGAGGCCATATCTGATTCCAAAGATCTAACTGAAGAGACTGCAAGGTTCATCAAGGCTCTTCCCGAGCCCGAAAGCGCCGATTAAGTCTAAGGCAAACTTCGGTAATAGACCTTGTCAACATTATCTTAATTATAACCAGCTTAACTGATATTTTATTATGAAATTCACTCAGCCCAAACTTCCTTATGCGCCCGATGCGCTGATGCCGGTGATTTCACCGACCACCATTGAATACCATTATGGCAAACATGAGAAAGCTTATATCGATACTCTCAACAAACTTATTGAGGGAACCGAATATGAGGATATGTCTCTTGAGAAAATCATAGTCAACAGCGATGGAAAATTATTCAACAATGCTTCTCAGGCATGGAATCATATCTTCTATTTCTTCCAGTTCTCACCAAATGCCATGAAAGAGCCCTCTGGAGCCCTGCGTCGTCAGATTGATGAGCAGTTCGGCAGTTTCGACGAGTTCAAGAAGAAATTTGAAGAAGCCGGTGCTACACTTTTTGGTTCCGGATGGGTATGGCTCGCAGCCGACACTGATGGTAAACTCTTTATCCAGCAAAGCGGTAATGCAGGCAATCCTATGACCGACGATCTTCAGCCTCTGCTCACTTTCGATGTATGGGAACATGCCTACTATCTGGATTATCAGAATCTACGTGCTGAATATCTGCGTCGCCTTTGGGATATTGTCGACTGGAATATAATAGAGATGCGGTATGGCCGTTGAGTCGGGTCATTAAGATAGATAGTTCTCTTAAAATTCCCTTCTCGTCATAAGAAATTTTGATAAAACATATTTTAACGGTGTAGTTTTCGTCATGAGAGCTTCACCGTTTTTTTATGTCATATATTTTTATTAAATTCGCGGGCAATTCTCCTCAGCCGGAAATGTAGTGTAATCAGTGACAGGAATTTCTCAAATTATTGGTTTCACATGATATTTTTGGCACGCAGTTTGTTATTATTTGTAACCGGAAATCTTTTTCCGGAATAACCGTCGGGTAACCCGACCATTAATAATGATAAATATTGCACCAGATGCAAAAAACAGATATCGATATTACCAACCATATTATTGAAGCAATCACCGATAAAAAGGGAAAGAAGATCACAGTGATCGATCTCTCCGGTTTTGAATCAGCTTCCACCCGTAAATTAATAATCTGTCAGGGCAACAGCACAGCACAAGTTGGTGCCATAGCGGATTCCATACGTGATAAAGTACTGGAACAATGTCAGGTAAGGGCTATCAACACCGACGGTTATCGCAATTCGCAATGGATAATCGTGGATTATGGCCATATTATGGTACACGTCTTTCTCCCTGACTACAGGCAGTTCTATAGTCTTGAGACTCTTTGGAATGATGCCCCTGTTGAAAACATACCTGACCTTGACTGATTCGCTTTATTAGAAAACAACAATAATTATGATAAAGACCCCCCGTCCACAGAAAAACGGAAATCCGAACAAAAAGCCATTGTTCAATATGTATTGGATGTATGGCATAATCACAATTTCTCTGTTCGCTCTGTTCTATTTTCAGGATGCCTCTCAGACAAAGGAGGTAAACTGGACTGATTTTGAAAAGGCTGCCCTTGCCGGTGACGTCGACAAGATACTCGTTTTCTCGGAGACCGGCATCGCGGAAGGTTATGTAAATTCTGAAGGCGCAAAAAAGCATCGTTTCGACACTTCAGATACTTTTGACGGCGACAAGAAAATCAAGACTACTATCCCCTCATCCGATAAAATTCAGGAAAAGATTGATTCCTGGAACACAACCCTTCAGGCGGAAGGAAAACCGGCTATCGAAGTCACTTATGAGAAGGGTTCCGATCTAATGAAACTCTTCTGGTATTTTGGCCCTATCCTTATTCTCGTAATCTTCATGGTCTACATGTCGAAGCGAATGAGCGGTGGTGCCGGTGGCGGAGGTATCTTTAACGTCGGAAAGTCAAAAGCCACAGTTTTTGACAAGGATAACGGCAATACCGTCACTTTCAAGGATGTAGCCGGTCTTGCTGAAGCCAAGGTAGAGATTGAGGAGATCGTTGAGTTCCTGAAGCATCCTCAAAGATATACTGAGCTCGGTGCCAAGATACCGAAAGGCGCCCTTCTCGTAGGCCCTCCCGGAACAGGTAAGACGCTGCTGGCCAAGGCTGTGGCCGGTGAAGCAAATGTGCCTTTCCTTTCCATG
>CAZUNU010000079.1:0-12646 GCA_964622105.1 uncultured Sangeribacter sp.
GCGGACGGCACTCGGGGTTAACGATCGTAGCCACGATGTTACCTCCGAAAGCAGGGCGGATCTGATAGAGAAGATCCTTATATTCCTGACCAGTCTTTGCATCGGTATAATCGCCGATCTCAAGCGATGTGCAGTCTGCTGTAAGACCGCTGTGCAAAGCTGAAGACACGCGCGGACCGAGGTCACGGCCGATAGATGTAGCGCCCATGAAAGCGATGCGGGGCTGGATCTCCTTGAAGAGATTGATCAGGATAGAAGAGTGGGGGAGAGAAGTGTAAGGATAGAGGCGGGAATCCTCAAATTTATATACAGTATCCACACCATAAGGGAGAATCTGCTTTTCTATATCCTTGAGGTTATCGCCTGCAACTACAGCTTCAAGTTTGATGCCGAGTTTGTCGGCAAGCTGGCGGCCTTTAGTAAGGAGTTCAAGACTCACGTCGGCTACCTTGCCGTCTTCATATTCACAATAGACTATGAGATTATTCTTATCTGCCATTTGAATTCAGAAATTAAAGGATTAGCCGATAGTGTGGTTTGCAATGAGGTCAATGATGAGTGCTTCAAGTTCCTCGTCGTTGTTTTCGATTCTACGAGCCTCCTTAGCTGTGAATACCACGTTTTCGATAGATTTAACCTTTGTGGGTGAACCTGCGAGACCGCACTGTTTGAGGTCGGCATCAACAGTAGAAGCATTCCACTCACCGATTGAAAGGTAAGGACGCTTTTCAATAAATTCCTTCTTAGCCTCATCATTAGCCACCTCAGAAGGAACAGCGGCATATTTATATTTCTGGAGAGCCTTTGCATTGCGCGGACGGCAGTCGGCAGCTGAACCGTTTACAGTGATGACAATGGGAAGTTTAGCCTTTACGGTTTCAACGCCACTTTCAATGCGGCGTTTTACCACAACCTCACCCTTATCTGCGCTGATGATCTCCTCAGCATAAGTGATCTGAGGGAGACCGAGCTTCTCTGCCACCTGCGGACCAACCTGAGCGGTATCTCCGTCGATAGCCTGACGGCCACCAATAATGATATCGTAATCTCCGATCTTGCGGATAGCAGCGCTGAGAGCATAAGAGGTAGCCAGGGTGTCGCTGCCGGCAAACGCACGGTCAGAGAGAACAATGCCACCGTCGGCACCACGGAACATACCCTCGCGGATTATCTCCGCAGCGCGTGCCGGACCCATTGTGAGGATAGTCACTTTGCTTCCGGGGTTAGCCTCTTTCAGGCGGAGAGCCTGCTCGAGTGCATTAAGGTCTTCCGGATTGAAGATTGCCGGAAGGGCAGCGCGGTTCACCGTGCCGTCGGCCTTCATGGCGTCTTTCCCTACATTGCGGGTATCAGGTACTTGCTTAGCCAGTACAATGATATTTAAGCTCATAGTAGATGAAATTTATTTGATGTTGATAAGTAACTCTGTAATAACGAGAAGCAACCCTGCGAGACGAATCTGAGCCTGCGCTGATCCCAGAACTGACTCAAAAAAAGCCTGCAATCATTTTTGCTGATAATGACTGCGCGTTACTCTGTCTGATAAGTATTCTGAGGGCAAAGTTAGTAAAAAAAGTTTAAAACACCTATTTATAAAGGGTAGAATGTGGCTTTCAGTTGAAAATATCATTGAAAATTCGTAATTTTGCCAATCTAAATGAGGATTCGGGTTTTTATAGATTCGAGGTTATCATAAATAAGAAACAGAATAATACAGTGAAAGCATTAATTATAGCATGTGTCGTTTCGGCCTGTGCATTGTTCGCGTCTGCCGCTTCATTGGAAGAAGCCCGTCAACTTGTGGTGAGCGGCGATTATGCAGCGGCCCGAAAAATGGCAGAATCGTTGGCCGGTGCTGACCGTAAAGTCGCTTCAACCCCCCTATATAACTATATAATTGGAGTATGTGATTTTGAAGATGGTAATTTCAAGGAGGCTCGGAAGCATCTTGAAGCGGCCATTACGAAGGGTCCCGGAGCCGCAAGTCTTTATTTGGGGCGCCTGGCTTTTCTTGATTATGATTTTGAAAAGGCACAGCAGCACTATGGCGATTTCAGGAAATATCGCGACAAGATGGGCCAGACAGCCGGTGAAAACGTTGAGGAGCTCGAAGCTCAGCTTGAAGCTGCCGAGAATGCTCTCGAGCGAGTGGAAAAAGTCACTGTATTAGATTCCATAGCAGTCCTTGCCAAAGATTTCTTCACACACTATAGACTCCCTTCTTCTGCCGGGCGTTTGCTCCGACCTGATGACATGCCTCAAAAGGAGCATCGTGGAGAAGCAGTAGTGGCGTTTATGAATGAGGGGGGTGACTTTATGATGTGGGGAGCACCTGATAGCGTAGGAAACGTTCGTCTGGTGGAAAGCATCTGTCTCACCGACGGAGCATGGCAGGAACCTGTTGCCACCCCGGAGTTCCTCACCGGTAACGGATATGCCGATTATCCATTCATGATGCCTGACGGCGTGACCCTTTATTATGCATCTGATGGAGATGGTTCTATCGGAGGTTATGACATATTTGTCGTTACCCGTGATGCCCAGACCGGTGAATATCTACAACCTCAGAACATAGGTATGCCTTTCAATTCACCTTACGACGATTTCATGCTCGCAATAGATGAAGAAAACGGAGTAGGTTGGTGGGCCACTGACCGTAACGAGCTTGGTGACAAACTTACCATTTACGTGTATAAGGTAAATGACGTGCGAAAAAATTATGACCCTGAGGATGAGGATATTCTTGAAATGGCAAAACTTTCTGACTACAAGGTTACCCAGGATCCGGATAAGGCTTCGGAATATAAACGTCTTTTGGATGAGGTCTATGCCATTGAGCCTAACAGAATGGAGAAAAAGGCGGAATTCTATCTGCCGAAAGGAAATGGTGAATACTATACCTCGACAGAAGATTTCAAGAGTTCTGCTGCCCGGGGCGCGGTGAAGAAATATCTGCTTGCCAAGATGGCTCTCGAAAAGTCGGAGAAAGATCTTCATGACTTACGGGCGCGCTATCATAACACTCATGCCGACAACGTGAGAGAAACGATCAAGACTGCTGAAAGACAGATCGAGAAGGAACGAGAAGAGGTAAGATTGCTAAGAAGTGAGGTCTATAAATTAGAGAAGAAATGACGGATGCCTATAATCTTCACACCCACACTCAGTTTTGTGATGGCCGGGATACTATGGATGCTATGGCAAAGGCAGCTGCGGAGTGTGGATTAGAGGTGCTGGGCTTCACTCCTCATTCCCCGGTGCCTATTGAATCTCCTTGCAACATGGATAAGGACAGGACAGAGGAGTATTATGGCGAGACCGAGCGTTTGAAGGAAGAATATGCCGGAAAGATGAAAGTGTTGCGCTCTTTTGAAATCGATTATTTGGGTCCTGATTATGGGCCGCACATTGACTGGTTTCAGAAGCAGCCGCTTGATTATCGGCTCGGGTCAGTGCATTTCGTCCCAAATCAGGATGGTGTCTTACTTGATTGCGACGGTCGTTTCGAACGGTTCAACCGCTATCTTAAGGATGGTTATGCCGGTGATTTAAGATATGTGGTAGAAAAATACTTTGAGCAGGTGCTTATGATGATCGAAAGGGGAGGGTTTGATCTGCTCGGCCACTTCGACAAAATCGCCGGCAATGCTTCGCAGGCTGCCCCCGGCATAGAAGATGAGAGCTGGTATGAGGCCTTAGTGGATGATGTAATCAGTAAAGCGGCTTCATCCGGACTCACAGTGGAGATCAATACAAAGGCTTATAAAGATAAAGCCCGGTTTTATCCGGCGGAGCGTTGGTGGAGGAAACTTATCGACTCCGGTGTGGCCATAGCCGTAGACAGCGACGCTCATTATGCCTCCAAAATCATAGCTGGCAGAGAGGAAGCCCTATCTGCCCTTCGAAAATATAAACTTGCCACAAAACAGTAAAACCAGAGCAAGTTTGCAGATTAATTTTTTTGGATTTTTTTCAATGACTCTATTTTTCAAAATAATCCTAATCATCCTTTTAGCTGTCACTATAATGCCTGGCACCGGGCAGGCTAAAGATAAAGAAGCGACATTTGATGAATCTAAGGTTTCAGAAAGAATCTTAGACTTAAAGAAGCAAGCTTATCTAACCATAAATTTATGTAATTACAAAGAAGCTTTAGCATTAAGCGACAGTTTGAAAAGTATAGGCGCTAATACAACAGACGAAGACTATGCTCTTCTGCATAGTCTTATCATAGCTGGACAGGCTAACACTATGCTTGGAAATCCTGAAGTAGCATACCGGTGTCTTCAGGATGCCCTTATACGATCCAAAAGAATGAAGTATCCCGAAGCCTTGTGCTCTGTGTATAATGGATTGGGAATTTATCAGGAGTGCATCAATAGTGACATGCAATCGGCCATCTCTGAATATTACTCGGCATTAGAGCAAGCACGGATAACCGGGAATAAACGCTTTGAATCGAGACTCTTAGGCAATTTAGCGGGGGCATTTTACAATCAGAAAGATCCGAAATGTGTTAAGTTGGGCCTTCAATCATTAGAGATTGCCAAAGATTTGAAAGATACGCTTGCAATATACTTCGCTTATTTGAACTTAGCTGATTTTTCAATTTGGCAACGGGACAGAGAGAAGGCATGGGATTATTTATCTGAAGCAAGAAGATATACTCAAGGAAAAGATATTGAAGCTTTAATTGATGAACTCGGCTTGGAAGCACGGCTGCACCAGACTTTTGGTGAGAATGAAGAGACTTTGGCAAAATGCCAAGAGATGATGCGAATGCTTAACGGCAACATTAATATCCTCACCACTTCCACAGCATATCTGCTTTATGCCTCTGTGCTTGCTTCCGACAAACAGTATGACAAAGCCTTGCAGGTAGCCCACGATGGTCTTAACTTATTGAGAAGCAAAGGAAGCCATATCAATGAGCTGGAATTTATAAATGAATTAATCAAGCTTTATAAGGAAAAAGGCGATATAGATAAGGCTTTACTCTATAGCACTCTGGCAATAGAGATGCGAGATAGCACTTATTCCGTCAATAAGGAGAGAAGCGCAGAAGAGGCAAAGATAAAATTTGAAGTCTATGAAAAGGAGCAGACCATAGACAATCAACGGAGAGAATTGTCGGCTCATCGATCCAGGATTGTAGCTCTATCAGTGTGTATAGCCCTGGTCATAGTGATTCTTGTTCTTGTGGTCATGAATTTTCTAAAGAAGGAAAAACTATACAAGTCTATTGTGACTCAACATCAGCAGAGCATAAGGAGGGAGGAGATGCTGATGGAAGAGCTCGAGAAGCATAAGCAGAAAAAGACAGAATCAAAAGTGGTGGTGCAAGACAAAAACGATTCGATCATGTCGTCTTTAACCGCTCTTATGATGCAGGAGAAGGTCTTTACCGATCCGTCAATATCTTTAAATGTGATAGCCGAGAAATTAGGAACCAATCGCACATATCTTTCAAGAGCTATCAACGACACGACAGGGAAGACATTCTCGCAGTTTGTAAATGATTTCAGAATCCGGGAGGCAATAACCATGATGGGTGATAAAGAGGCCAAATATCCTCTTAAGGAAATATCATGGAAAGTGGGCTTCAGCTCTATCTCCACGTTTTATTCCACTTTCACTTCGGCCACCGGGATGTCGCCGGCCAAGTATCGCGATCAGATGAATGATTTATGATTCCGGTATATAAAATACTAAAAATAACCGATTTATTTTACAATATTGTCAATTTTGATGTTTCCGGAATAATTAAATTTGCTTAGAAAAGGAGTAAGGTCTATATTTGCGGTGTGAATCTCAAGGGAAGTTATTTAGACTTATATCGTTTGATTAAAAACTAAGAATGAAGGTCGGCGTAGAATAAGTTTAAGCAACTTCAAGAATAGATCGGAAACTCTAACTAACCAAATTTCTTTTTTTATGTACCTTAAAAAATTGTTGATCGTAGCTGTGGCTCTTATGGGCTATGCAGCGGCCATGTCGGCTCAGGCGTCTTCCCTATTGAAGGGCCATATCGAGGGGAAAGCTAACACTAAAGTTGTGATGCTCTATGATCAGAATGGTGATGTTATCGCAAACGAGACAGAAACCGATGCCAACGGGAATTTTCAATTCTCAAATCCGCTTCCGGCTCAGACAAAAGACGTATTCCTCTATATATCCGGCAAGCCCTATGGAGCCTTTCTGGAGAATGGCAAAACTGTCGAGATGAATATAAACGGAGACGATGTAAATTTCACAGGTGATAATATTCCGGAAAATGATTATGTAAACACATATCAGCAGGTTTTTTTCTCCAATAATTATAAGCCAACTCCAGATGAGACGTTCTCCTATGGAAAGTCGATGGAGAAGCTTCAATCAAGCTATCAGAAAGTGATAGGAAAAATCAATGCCATCAGGCCTGAAATGAGAGCAAGTGCTACAGATCTTGCCGATAAATATAAGGCACACTACACTCTCTTGCTGATGCGCTTGGATCGAGACGGCGATCATAGCGCGGAGTCTAAAGAAATTATTTCTAACATTGACCCTAATTCAGATAACACCCGCCTTACCGGCCTGCTCAATGACTGGTATAACTCAGCAAACCTGATGGGAGAGAGCCAGCAGGAAGCCACATCAATGCCCGATCTCTTTGCAAAACTCTTCCAAAAGATTGACGGCGCCCTTACGAATGAGGGAAATAAGAAGAATCTCTATAACTCGATGGGATCTATGTATATGATGTACAAACCTTCAGAGGAAGATGTTAATGCCTTTTTAGCGGCCGTAGAACCTCAGATCGGTAACCATGAACTTGTTAAGAAGAATATCATGGATACATATGAAAGCATGAGGCCTAAAGTGAATAATGGGGATGCTTTCCCTACTGATCCTGTCCTAATCACTCCGGAAGGCAACACGTGCAAACTCTCTGATCTCATTGGTGACAAGATACTCTATATAGATATCTGGGC
The DNA here is from genome assembly GCA_964622105.1 of uncultured Sangeribacter sp. GTDB lineage: Bacteria > Bacteroidota > Bacteroidia > Bacteroidales > Muribaculaceae > Lepagella. The sequence goes on from CAZUNU010000079.1 coordinate 6,975, forward strand.
CACATGGTGTCGCCCATGCTGCGCTGAGATTCCTCACCTCGAGAAACTTGTTGAAAGATTCAAGGGTAATGATAAGGTGGCTTTTATAAGTATTTCGCAAGATGCCGAGAAAGATAAATGGCTCAGGAAGGTTGCAAAAGATAATCCTCAATGGCCTCAATATATTTTCGATCCTAAAACCGGGGAGGAATTCCTTAATGCCATGTCAATAAACGCTATTCCAAGGTTCCTGATTATCGGCAAAGATGGCCATATCCTCTCAATAGATGCCCCAAGACCTTCAAGTGAGGGTATCGATGAATTATTGAATAAAGCTTCAGAATAAAACTTATACCTGACATTATGACTAATCCTTTTCATTATTCTCTCATTGCTCTGGCAATGATTGGGGGAGCATTTGCTGATTCGGAAGTAGCCGCCCAATCAAAAAATCTGTCTGAAGTAATCCGTAAGATTGACCGTAATACAGTAGCCGGAACAGTCTTAGGGGAAGACGGTGAGCCTCTTATAGGCGCAACAATCATGGTGAAGGGAACTACAGACGGCACTGCGGCTGATCTGGATGGTAACTTCTCCTTACTCTTGAGAAAGCCGAAAGCTACGTTGGTAGTTTCTTACGTTGGATACAATCGTGAAGAGGTGCCAGTGGAACTACCGAAGGATTCCCAACATGGCATTTATATAAGCATAACTCTGAAACCGGCTGCTAATATGATGGACGAAGTGGTGGTGACCGGTTATCAGAGCCTTAAAAGGGAAAGCGCCACAGGTTCTTTCCAGACTATTACGGCAAAGGATCTTGACACTCGATCCACCACTGACTTGGCATCTCGTCTTGAAGGCTCCGTACCGGGTCTTGTGATGGATCCTAAGAAGGGTAGTGGAAATGAAGATGCTTTCACTATTCGCGGCCAAGGTACTTTCCGAGCAAAAACGAGTCCACTGGTAGTTGTTGATGGTCTTCCTATAGAGGGTGGCCTATCCACAATCAACCCTTATGATATAGAGAATATCACCGTGCTCAAAGATGCGGCGGCTGCTTCTATTTATGGTGCCCGTGCGTCAAACGGTGTTCTCGTTGTGACAACGAAGCAGGCAAAGGCACAGCGTCTCCAGGTAGATGTTAACGCTGATGTCACTGTCAGTGAGCAGCAGGATTATTCCAATTATGGATGGGCATCGGCTGCACAGATGATAGAGCTGGAGAGATATAACTATAATGCTTTGTTAGCGGAAGATGGTCAGCCAACCCTGGGATCGGTGTTGACTGACTATCGAAACAACAGATTAGGTAGCATATCCAATGTAATGCGTCTTTTCCTGGCAAATCAGAATGGCGATCTTTCCGACTCGGAACTTAATTCCACACTTGCCAAGTGGAGCAACAACGATTACCGAAAAGAATATCGCAACGTGCATGACCGCACAAGAGTCACCCAATTATATAACGTAGCCTTGCGCTACCATGGCAATGCTTTGAGATCAAGCTTAAATGTAAGCTACTCTCAAGACAATATGGGTGTGCAGCGAGAGAATGGGAGTGACCTAACTTTTAAATATCGTGGAGATCTCGCGGCTTGTAAATGGCTCGACCTTTCATTCGGAGTGAACGTCATCAATACGAGAAACAAGACTCATGACCTCGGTAGCTACGGTTATATCAACTCTTTCCTGCCATACCAATCTATGTATGATGATAACGGTATGCCTGTCGGAATGGAAGCCGGTATTTATCCTGGTATGGATGCCTTTAACAATCCTGCTTATGAATTGAAAGATCCTCTTTTCAACCTTGCGGATGAAATGGGCAGGAATTTCAATAAGTATAGATATACCAACACCCGTACATTCATACACGCTAACTTTAATCTTCTTCCGGGTTGGAAGGCTACGGCACAATTCCAATATGAGGATATTTTCTCACGTTCGCAGACAATGCATGAGGCAAACTCCTTTTTCATGAGAGATGTCTTCAATCGCTATACTACTGCGACCACAGTGATGGAATGGGTTGATGATACTTCCAAAGACTGGTGGGGCTTTGATTTCGATATGGATGCCTGGATGAATGATCCCGATCATTATGGTATGACTCAGGTAGCAAAAACTCAGACCAACCATAATGTGCCTGATGGCGGCAGTCTGCTGACTACAACTACCGAATCACAGTTTTATACTTTCCGAGCACAGACATCATACAATAATACTATCGGCAAGCATATGATTGATGCCGTTGCAGGTTTTGAATACCGTCAGACTCATACAACATATGATATGAACGTACTCTTGGGTTATGATGATGCCACTCAAAGTAATCTAAATCTTCTAACTAACTGGGCCTTCATCAATAACCCAACTACAAGTGTATTCGGTTCAGACGTTCCGGTATTCGGCGCACCAAGTTCATTCACTACCAGTGATGTGCTACATAGATATTATTCACTCTATCTTGTAGGCAGCTATGTTTACGATTCTCGTTACTCTCTCTCTGCAAGTTATAGAGTAGATAAGACAGACCTCTTCGGAACAGATCCTAAATTTCGTGGTCGTCCGCTATGGTCGGTTGGTTTAAGCTGGAATGCACATAATGAGAAGTTTCTCAGGGAGATTTTGTGGCTCAATACTCTCAAGGTTCGTGCAAGCTATGGTCTTGCCGGTAATATTGACTCCAATACCACAAGCTACCTGACAGCCAAAATGAGCACTAACCGTATAACCGGAGGTAAACTCGGTGTTTTACAGACGCCACCAAATGATCAATTGCGTTGGGAGAAAACTTCAACTTGGAACGTAGGTCTGGATTTCTCACTCTTTAATTACAGACTTAATGGTTCTTTTGATTATTACCACAAGAGTGGGTCTGATCTGCTCACTGTGACAGATCTTGACTGTACTTCCGGTTGGACTAATCTCACTATTAACAGTGGTTGCATGGTAAATGATGGAGTGGAGCTCATGCTTGACGGCAATATCTTGCCGCAGACTCATCGTAAGAGTATAGGAGTTAGACTTGGCCTTAACTTCGCATACAACCATAATAAGGTTACCTCCGTTTCTCATGATCTTCTCACAGGTCTGGATTATCTAAACGCATCGAATCTTCACGAGGGGTACCCGATCGGATCACTTTTCTCGTTTGATTATACCGGGCTGAAAGAGGTTGATGGCTTATATTATATGGGTTGGCGAGATAAGAATGGTGAGGAGCATACCTCTTCAATATCAAGCAGCGAGTTTACCAAGGAGGATGTAATCTATTCCGGTCCTTCTACTCCGGTCTATAGCGGCTCGTTGACACCGACAATTATGTGGAACGGATTCGCTCTCTCAGCAATGATGAGCTATTATGGTGGCCACTATATGAGAATAGGCAATGACGAATGGAGCGCTTCGGCCGGTAATGCTTATGGATATTCAAATGCCTTTGGCCAAAGTGCTGTGTCTGCAGCTGCTCTTAATTATTGGAAAGGCGATGATTCATATCCCGCCAACGGATTCCTTTCTAAGAATTATAAATATATGTCATATGCCGGATACCGCAATACGAATGTAGTTCATGCTGATTATCTAAAAGTGCGCAATATAATGCTCTCTTATAATTTTGATCCCAAATTATGCAGGAAAATCGGTTTGAATGATTTGCGTCTGCGTTTCCAGATGAATAATGTGGCAACTTGGGCGCGTAATTCACGGAATCTTGATCCGGAAGCCATCAATAACGGTATGCATATAAATAAAACTCCTCGTAGCTATACGTTCAGTCTCTTCTTTTCACTTTAATTGATTTATCTACAATATGAAAATATATAATTATCTTTTGGTTTTCACACTTCTGATTTTTTCTTCGTGTGATGACAAGCTCGATATTGTGCCAAAGGGTAAAACTACTCTTGACAATATAGAGGATCTCGAGACCCTTCTGGAAAATGAATGGCAACTCGCCTCTACTATTAAGTATGAGACCCTCTGCGGGAACACATATCCAATTCTCTGGCAGACTCCTGAGATGATCCTGTCTGATAAAACGACAGTAGAATATGCTATGCTTGCCGGTGATGAAAGTGTCAATCGGATCGATCTTACTTCGTCTGATTATACCTATCAGACTCTGTATAGAAACATCAATGCCATGAATGTAATTATCTCTAAGGCAAATGATGTGACCGGTGAGGCAGCAACAAAGCGCCGTGTCAAAGCTGAGGCCCACATAATGCGTGCCTGGTTTCATTTCCTTGCTGCAAATATATATGCCGCACAGTATGACGAGGCTACTGCGGCAAATACAGGCGGTATAGCTTACGTCAACAATACAAATGTACAGGAACAAAAGACGAAGCTTAACTTAAAAGAAGTGTATGAGGCGATTCTGGCTGATTGTAGTGATGAGATTATTGCCGATCTTCGTCAGGAGGCAGTAAACAATCCTTTCAGGTTTGGTGCTGAATTTGGTAATGCAGTGAGAGCTACTGTGCTTTTCCAGATGAAGAAATATGCAGAGGCTCTTCCTTATGCAAGAAAAGCGGTGGCGCTCAACGGTACACTTGAAGACCGCACCAAAGCTTATAATAATTTTGAGTGGCTGATGCCTCACGATTCGCCGAATTATTATCTTCTTATTTTCCATAATAATTCTAATATAGGAGAATGGGGTGGTTTGGTTTGTACTCCTGACTTCGCTAAAGATATCGATCCCAACGATGTACTCCTTCAGCTTGGTGCCTTAGGACTCAGTCAAGGCTGGATGGAGCCGATGGGATATGGACCTGAAGGATCATATATGTTTGGTAGTTGGGACATCCATTACGATACATATGGCATCCGTACAGAAAACATGTATTATATTATTGCAGAAAGCATGATCCGTGCAGGCCAATATCGTGAAGGTCTCAGATTTGTAGATGAATTACGTGACCGTAGACTCATCGTGAACAATGATATATATTTTGAGCGTGATGATATCAATTCAGAGGCTAAGGCGATGGAATTGCTCCAGAAAAACAAGAGAGTAGAAATGTTCACCACAATCTATAATTACCTTGACCGTAAACGTTGGAACACCGAGGCAGCTTACCGTAAGGATATGACTCATGATTGTGGCAACGGTGTAGTCTACACCGTAAAACCCGATTCCAAGCTCTGGATCTCGCCTTTCCCAAAGAATGCCACTAATTACAACACATCACTGACTCAGAACTGCTGATTATCCTTTTCCGGCAGGATAATCGCAGCAGCTGAAGGATTCTCAAGGTATTGATTTAATCAATGGCTCAATTCACTTTGTTTATAGGAAGTTTTCCGTACTATTTGAGATTCTATAAAGTATAAATTCCGTTAAATACCAGATTAAGACACAGTGTAGACTTCCCGGTCCCGATCACACCCATGGTCGGGACCTTTTTAACTAATGTCTGAAAATGAACTCAATGATAAGGAAATTTGTGTGAACCGGATAAGAAAATTTGCACAATTGAGAGAAAAGTATTAACTTTGCGGCGGTTTTGCGTAAATATGGACTTATATCATTAATGAGTACTTGCATGAAATGACAAATTTCATATTTCTGCCGACCGAAATAATAACAAACAATCAATCAAGTAAAACGTATGAATTCTTACGAGACCGTTTTCATTTTAACTCCCGTTTTGTCTGACGAACAGATGAAGGAAGCGGTA
>CAZUNU010000080.1:0-12510 GCA_964622105.1 uncultured Sangeribacter sp.
GCTTTGGCCGACAATCCAACTGCAGTAAGACCAGATGCTGAAATCGACTCTCTGGTTTCAACTCTTGCCGAACTTGAAGTGGTTCATAACAGAGCCACAGCCAAGACACCGGTTGCATTCACTAATGTATCAAAAAAGCAACTGCTTAAGGATAATGATGGCCGCGACATGACCTATCTTCTGCAGTTTACCCCATCAGTCACCACCACTTCAGATGCCGGCTCAGGCATAGGCTACACCTCCATGCGCGTACGTGGCACCGATGGCTCACGTATAAATGTTACAGCCAACGGAATCCCTATCAATAACCCGGAAAGCCACAACGTGTATTGGGTCAACATGCCCGACCTTGCATCTTCACTGCGCGATGTGCAGATTCAGCGTGGAGCAGGCACATCTACCAACGGCGCCGCAGCTTTCGGTGCCACTATCAACATGATTACAGATGCTCCGTCTGAAACTCCCTACGCAGAACTCTCGGGCGCATATGGCATGTACAATACGAGCCGTGAGACATTCCGCGTTGGCTCCGGAATGCTCGGTGGGCACTGGAGTTTTGACGGCAGAATCAGTCATCTTCATTCCGATGGATATATCGATCGCGCTTCAACTGATCTTTGGAGTTATTTCACCCAGGCGGCTTACCGCGACGATGCCACACAGTTACGTCTGCTCGTCTTCGGGGGCAAGGAGAAAACCTATATGGCTTGGGATTATGCCTCCAAAGAAGAGATGGAGAAATATGGACGCCGCTATAATCCATGCGGAAAGTATACCGGCTCCGATGGCAACATTGCCTATTATAAGGACCAGTTTGACAATTATATCCAGCATCATTTCCAGCTTCTCTTTTACCGACATCTGACTGAAAGACTCCGTCTGAATGCCGCACTTCATTATACGATGGATGATGGATATTATGATCAATATAAGACAAACCGAACTCTCGTGGAATATGGGCTCAAACCGTTCGTAAACACCGACGGGGAAACTGTGAAGAAATCTGATCTTATCCGTCTTAAGAATAATGTCAATGATTTCTATGGTGCGCAGGTGTCGCTCAATTATCAAGATGAAAGATGGAATGTGGTTGGAGGATTATCAGCAACCAACTTCAAGGGTCATCACTTCGGCCAGATCAAATGGGTAAGGAATTACATCGGAAAGCTTGATCCTCTTCAGGAATATTACAACAACTATGGCCGTAAATCGGATATAAACGCATATATTCGTGCCAATTTCGACATTCTTCACTCCCTATCAGCCTTCGCCGACATGCAGTATCGCCATATCCATTATACAATCAAGGGCGCTTCTGACAATTACGACTGGGCTACAGACGGCCCCTACATGCTCGATATCCGGCGCAACTGGAATTTCTTCAATCCTAAGTTGGGTCTCAATTTCACTTCCGGCTACCATCGTGCGTTCGCTTCCTGGTCAGTGGCTCAGAAAGAACCAACCCGCGACAACTTCACAGACGGCGACATTCATCACATGCCCAAGTCAGAACGTCTCAACGATTTTGAGCTTGGTTACACCTTCTCACTTCCGATTTTCTCAGCCGGACTGAATCTCTACTACATGCTATATAAGGACCAACTTGTGGCTACCGGCGAACTCTCTGATACTGGCAATGCCATAAGCGTGAACGTGCCCGATTCCTATCGTATGGGTCTCGAACTCCAGACAGCCCTGCGTCCCTGCGATTGGTTTGAATGGCAATTCAACCTCACTTGGTCGCGCAACAGAATCAAGAATTTCGTGGAGGCCATCTATGAGGATGAATGGACCAATCCCATCTACATCGATCGTGGTGACACTCCTATCGCTTTTTCTCCCGATATCCTTTTTAACAATTCATTCAATTTCACATGGAAAGGTTTCGACGCCCAGTTGCAGAGCCGCTATGTAGGGAAACAGTATATGAACAATGCAGCAAGCAAGGAAGCACTTCTGGATGCTTACTTCGTATCTGATCTTCACTTCGGCTACACATTCAAACGCATCGGAGGCATCAAGGAGATGAAGATCGGATTCTCAATCTATAATCTTTTCAACGAGAAATATTTCAACAATGGTTATGCCGGAGCGGGGTATTATAAGGAAGACGGCAAAGATATAATCTACCGTTATGCCGGATATGCCGCGCAGGCACCCACCCATGTGATGGCAACAGCCACATTCAAATTCTGATTCATATCTTCAAATTCCAATTCATCCCATATGCTGCTTCAAATATTCGGATTCTGCGTCGGCATCCTCTATCTTTGGTGGGAATATCATGCCGACTCTAAGGTATGGTTCGCTTCTGTGATAATGCCCATGATCTCCATGTGGATCTATTTCTCAAAAGGTCTGTATGCAGATTTCGGCATCAATATCTACTATCTTTTGATAGCCGTATACGGGTTCTGGAACTGGACCCGCAGATCTCATCAACAGGAAACGACGACAGACAGTAAAGAAAAGAAAGGTAAGGCACTCCCGGTCTCTCATACCCCTCTTATCGTTTGGGGAGGCATTGTTGTAGCTTCCGGTTTGCTTTGGTGGTTTATCTGGTGGATATTGGTCACTTTCACCGATTCCACAGTGCCCGTAGCCGATGCGTTCACCACGGCCCTCTCAATTGTCGGTCTATGGATGATGGCAAGAAAATATGCGGAACAATGGCTCGTATGGCTAATAGTCGATCTCGTTTGCAGCTGTCTCTACTGGTATAAAGGAATTCCATTCTATAGCGTGCTCTACGCTGTGTATACCGTCATCGCATGGTTTGGTTATCGTAAATGGCTCCGGTTGATCCCTTCGCAAGGATCATGAAATGTCCATTTATAATGAATCCTGAAGATCTCCCTCAGCCATGTCACTCTGTCGGCTTCGGATAGGCATTGATTAGACTATGATTCATATACTTTAGAGCATTCCGAATGCAATAAACAAGCTTATCAAAACGTTAACATTTATAGAAATTTCTGAAATACTGATATTTCGGAAATTTCTATTTTATTTTTGCCAAATGTAAAGTTACTTTGCCACTTTACTTTTCTCAAAAACGTTCCCTCGACGAACAGAGACTCAAGTGCTTATACAACAATTCACTAACCAATAATAGTTATGAACATTTTTACAAAACTTATGCTTGCCGGTTTGCCGCTTGCCATGGCTTTTGCAGCGTGTACAACCGACAACACCGACATTGGCCCTGACGGCCCTGCACAAAGTGAAATCTGGATCGGATCTCTCGCACCGGCCCCTTACGCCTCAGATGCAGCATGCTATAAACTCACCAACGCGAAAATTGATGACACAATAATTGAAAGCATAGAGCTCAGCGCAAGTGGTCTATACTATATCATTCAACAACCGAGATCTTATGTTTATTACGATGATGAAACCACAAGATCCGCTGAAGATACTAACACTCCTTTCTTCCGTTCTTTCAACAAATCACTCACCCGCGACTGGCTTCCTTACGAATCCATTCTTACCGGCAATTACACAAAGCTGAGCAACGGAAAATATCGTCTGGATGGTTTCGGCGACATCGACGTTGCATCAGACGGTAAAGTAGATATAACTCTCACTTCCGGTCAGAATTATTTGTGGAAATGCGAGCTGATGCCCAAGATCCCTGACACTATGCTTAATGCTCGTCTCTGCCGGGCTTGGAAAACTCTGAGCGTGAAGATTGAATTCCTCGATAAGAAATATAAAACTGTTTTCACTCACACCTGCACCCAGGATGAGATAAAGGAAGAGTATATTCAAGGTCTAACCTTTACATCAGCCGGGAAAATGTATGAGTATGATGAAGGCGATTGGTATTCCTACAGCTGGAACTGGTCGAATGAAAAAGGGCAGCTTATACAGCTCATGGCTGATGATCCGGATGATGGTTCAGGCATCTGTCAGGTCACATTTGACAATAACAAGATCAACTTCATCAATCCATTTGTTTTTGAAGACGCTGAAGATGCAAGGGAAGAGTTCTATTATCTGAACGATGCAAATCAGATCCCTTCATCCACCCGTTATGCCCGCGAGATAGTAACATTGATTGAATGGTAACTCCCACTTAAGCTGTATTTCAGATATGAAAGCTATTAAACACATCATATGCGGAGCGCTTCTATTAGCTGTCTCCCCCCTCTCAGCACTCGCTCAGGTTGAAAAGAATGTTGGCGACACAATCGTTCAGGAAAGTGAAGAGATAGTTTTCGAGGAAACCATGCCTCAGCCCCGCTCTCTTGACGACAATGACAAAAAGGATATCATAGAATCTAACAAGCGATTCTGGAAAGGCTCCAAAAAACTCATCTCACTCGGTTACACCACAGGCTCTTTCGACCTCGGGGGAGCAGATGGCAAGCTCGAAAGCCGCTGGGGTGCGTCATTCACTGCCGGAAGAAATATCTACGTACATCGTAAGCCTATTGCCAACTTCCTGAAATTTGGCATCTTCATTGGCGCACAGATCAGCTACATGAACTTTGAGAAAGGTCGCGGTTCGTTGTCAGATCTCACAGGAGGTTGGGATGATGAATACGATGAGGACTATATGGAACCTACACTTGGCAAGCATTATCTCAATGCCGGAGTGGCAGTTGGCCCCACAGCCACATTCCTTCCCTTCTTTGCATCGGGCAACAGCCAGCTGGCCCGTTTGAAATTCAGGACTTACTTCCATGTAGTACCCTCATATTCTGCCCTTATCCTCTCAGATGACGAAGAAGCAGATATGAACGGAGCATTTACCTGTCTTTTCAGTGGTGGACTTCAGGTGCTCTGGCGCAAACTTATGATAGGTGTAGAATGGAAGGGTGGACGCGCCAAATACAAGAGTCTCTTCGGAGAATACGACGGCATCTGGGTAGGCAACGTCAAGTCACCACGCCTCGGCTGCCGCATGTTCACCGCCTCCATTGGCCTCTGCTTCTAATCGTCTCCACCAAAAAGCATATCCCTTTATCTGCTAATATCCCCATCTAATAAATATCCAAATTGATCCATATCCAAATAAAGAGCGCGTTCTACCCTCAGAATGCGCTCTTTATTTGGATATACTCTAATGATATTATCCGTGAGATACAAAAAATATCCCTATAATAGGGACGTTTTCGCCAATTTTCATCCCTATCATAGGGACGTTTTCTTTTTATTATATTGTCTCACCATCTTTGATACTTATGGGTCTAACCTAATGAGATGCTGTCTAACAGTGAAAAAGTTAGACAGCAACTCAATATGGGCATATTCTTATAACATTGTTTGGTATGTGGAAAAGATTAGACAGTCGTAAGTAGAAGTAGTTTTGAAGTTTATCACTTTACGTCAATTTCCTTCATCTCATCTTGGATTTCAGCCTCAGCCTCAACAATTACTTTATTATCCGGGGTTGATTTAAGCAGGCTACTTGATTGAGGATTTACAGTAGCTTTTTCCACTGAATTTACATCCCCATTGATTAAGGGATTATTCGAGGTGGCAAGAGATGGTATTGCAAACTTCCAACCATTATTAGCATCTGGCTCAACTTCTCCTGCCATTTTTGAAGGCCAGTTACCTGATTCAGTGTCACCACTAACCCAAGCTCTCTTCACCAAAGGCAATTTCCAGCGCTTCATATCAAACCAGCTATGACCCTCACCCCACAATTCGATTTTTCTTGTAAGCTGAATTTCTTTCAATAGGTCCTCACCCGTAAGATCAGAAGAATACCCTTCTATTCTCATCGAGTTAAGCTTATAAAGCGACTCCTTGGCTCTGTTTTCATTACCCATACGATAATATGCCTCTGCCAAAGTCAAAAGGACTTCATCCGAACGCATAAACGAGATAGCAGCATCTCCGCCATAAGGTAAATTACCTGGCTGATAGAACTTCGTATGACCTCCAAATGGAATGTTTATCTGCCTTGAGCCATTAGTAAATGCCGTAAAATCAACTCCTTCCGGATAATTAGAGCTGTAATATTCATAAATTGGAGTCGCATACCACCTGCTTACCCATATACCCTTTGAAGTTTCCATATTATTAGCGTCATACCACCAACTGAGATTAGCCATTTCATCGGTGAAATGATCAGGCATCACGAATAGTAAGCGTCTAATATCTCCGGAAGCGGTAGAGTCATAAAGGTCTTTGGAAATTGCATTAGTTCCCATACCCCAGGATGCACAATATGAACCATTACATGCATCTGAAGTAAGGGTAGACCAATAGTAGACAGCTGAGGTGAAATAATCAGGTAAGTCAAAGTTATTCCAGGCACCCCAAATCCAACTTTGCTCCGGTGTGAAAAATCCGTTTACCAGTTGATCATTAGTTGTCAAGGGCACATTGGCCAATATACTTTCGGCCATTGATGCTGCAGTCTGCCAATCTTCCTTTAATAATGCTATTCGCATCAAAACTCCTTGAGCAACTGCCAGATCAGGCTCAATGATTTCAGTCCTTGAATAGTTGTATTTCGAGAATATTTCTATAGCATATTTTAAATCTGAGTAGCAGAAATCAGCTATTTCTTGCATCGAAGATAAGGGAAGGTTTTCAGTGTTGAAAGTAGCCTCAAGTGGAGCACAAAGAGCCTTACCGTTATCTGAGTCTTGCCAACGCTCGCCATAACATTGGAGTATTCTCCAATATGCATGAGAACGTAACGTCATCATTTGAGCTCTTACAATTTCCTTTTCCTTTTCCGAAACATCAAAACTATCCAGTTTATCTATCAGAAGATTGGCCGTAGCAATATATAAGAAATTATTAGCCCAGGGCACATTTGTATATATCTTATTTGCAACAGTGTAATCATAAGCAGCAATACCTCCTCTTGTAAGTTGGGCAGCGATCAGATCCTCTGATAAATAGTCGCCTACGAACGACATAATAAACGGTTCCCCACAATTCCCCGGGCTAAAATTGACACTCGAATGTTGCGCGTAAAGATTCTGCAAGACTCTCAAGCAAGATGCGTTAAGTAAAGCCCCGTCAGGTTTGTTGGTGAAAAATTTTAGTGACATCGGTTCATTGGCCATTGTGATGTCATAATACCATACATTTGGATTACTCTCATCTCTTTTGAAATCACCGGTACTATCAAGATTTTCTAAAACCGTAGCACGGTAATCCATATTCATAAGATTGTTAGCCGGATATTTCGTGAGAAGCCCGTATAGGCCTAAAGACTTGTAGGTTGTCCAGTAAGGGACTCCATTGATTACTCCTGTATATTCATCAAGAATCGAGACGGCAGGATATTCACCTTCAGGCACCTCTATTGTGAATCTTATTAAGGATCCACACAACAGATCCTCAGTTGTCCGCGTCGTGCCACCACTAATTATCTCCTGTGTCACTTTGATATCTTCATCGGGAGCAGTTTCAACCGTCATAGGATAGCTTTCCTCACCCCAAGGTACGAAGTTAACCGATGCAGCAGTTTGTCCATTATACACCATCCCCAGTGCGCCACCATTATTATAATCCTGTCCGATATAGAAAAGATTGTAACTATAAGAAGCTTCCTTTAGTATAGTAGACCCAATTCGTTCTCCCTCTTTATTCAAGAAATCTACGCGGGTTCCTTCTCCGGGATGATTGGCATATAGAGGTGAAGACGCCAAACCAAGCATTACTGTCACAGCTAATAAGAGATATTTTTTCATGGCACCAGGAATTTAAAAGTTGAACCATCTATATTTACCATATACACCCCAGGTCCAAAGGAAGTAAGATCAAAACTTGTATCAGACATAATAACTTTGTCTACAACTGTCAAACCATTGGAGTTCACAATCAAGATCTTAACCGGACTCCCTACTCCAGATATTCCGATTATCCCCTTGAGGATATCAGCATGTATGGAAGCAATTCCTGTTTCCCCCACAGAAGAAATATCAACAACGCTTAAGGTAATATCGTTAAGGGTGGGAACCGGGGTATCAAGGAAAATCTTACACGGAGAGTTCTCCGTTTCTGTTTCCATGGGTCGCCCATTATCCTCATATTGAGGCACACCGGTATAGATAAAAAAGTTCAAAGGGGACTCTGCTTCCTGGCTGTTGGTCCAGATAGCAGCCTGCATACCTTCTACAAGACTGACGGTAAAATCTTTTCCGTCAATTGTGGCAATTTTCATTACTGTCGTTTCTTCAGCCAATGAAGACATGGCCGTAAACGTCAGGAAAAGCCCGGATAAAAGTAATTTTTTAATCATACAATAATATTAAGTTATTTCAAAAAGAAATGAAAGTCAGTTACCTAAAAATTTCTTGATTTAAATAAAAGCCAGTTAAGCTCTGTATAAAAAGATTGATTCAGTGTAAAATCAGTTTCTATTTTTCGCTCAAATGCAAATTTACAAAAAAATCTTTCAATAATATAAAATACTCAAGAAAATTATTGAAAATGAGGCTTTATCTAACTTATTTCAACAGAATTCAAACTTTTTAGACACAATTCAAGTATATTCTATGTAATTTACGCTCCGCGTTAGGGTGGTAACATGCTTTATGAATTAAGAGTATTTTTCCGTCGCACCTTCCCCGATGATTGTGATAGCGGGAGCCTTAAGTTTACGTTCATTTATCTTTCTGGCCATAATTAACTATCTGCATTAGGAGGAAAATTAGAGAACATTGGGGAGGGCTCCGAAACGTCCATTCATGTAAGCTCGATGAATTGAAGAAAGTTTGTTGAGACCCTTGAAGTCAACAAGTGAAAACAATTGCGTATTCCCATCCTTACCTTTTTCCGTAAACCATACTGAATCCTTGCCAAAAATATCGTCAATATCCTTTAGTATGGGGTCATAATGAGTTGACACAAGTAACTGAGAGTGATTATCCGGAGTATTAATGAACTTTGTGAGTACATAATCCATAAGATTGGGATGCATCGAGGCTTCAATCTCGTCCACACAAAGGAATGCCTGACGTTGCAACTGTTCAAAAATCATAGATTCTAACTCCACCATGCGCTTTGTGCCCGTACTTTCGCAAGCCTCCGGTAAAATGAAATCTTGCACACCTTCACTATTTTCAACTTTATGTCCGAATAAAGCTACCATCTTCTGTATCTTTATATCAGAAATATTAAAGTCTGCCTCTTTTGCAAACTGAAGCAGATAATTTCTGAAGTCCTCATTATTCTCTATATGCCGCTTGGCCTCAACCGACAGCGTAGATGCATGGCCGGTCTGTAATGGAAGAAGTCGGTTATCAATCCATTGACGCATTTTATCAAGATAAGCTACCGATACGTTCACCTTTTTCAATGAAGCAAGGAGAGACATATTACGAAGACAGTTCATTGTCATGACATCAACTTCAGCCTGCGATAATTTCACAACTGCAGGATTAAAATTCAGCTTAGATACTCCGCCAACATCTTCTCTGCAAAAAACTTTTGTAGGCCGATTCGTAAGATACACGAATAAGGATTCATGAGATACTTTTTCCGGATTGACTTTCAACTTGTACCAATACCTCAACCCATCGACATAAAATTTCAATTCAAATTCAGTGTCAAAAGAGAGGGCATCTTCTCGTAATAAGAAAGGCTGTACTTCCGTGCCCCCATCATTGGCTGAAGGAAGAGTATTCCAGAACCTACGCAAGAATTCAAATGCATCGAGCAAATTAGATTTTCCACTGGCGTTGGCACCAAGGACTACAGCGAAACGCAAAAGTTTTACCCCATCCGGCATAGAGACTACACTATTATAAGGATCTACCTCTGTCGGCTCAAAACTCAGTTCCACCTCATCACGAAACGATTTGAAATTACGTATTGTCAGTTCTTGAATCATATCTCAATTCTTTTATCTGCGTGAAATTATACAAAATTTATCAGATTTCAAAATCAAAATAAACTATTTTGACAAATTTAATTCAAAATTTAGACAAACTTTATCTAATATATAGATCAAAATTAGAAAGTATAATATTTAATCAATACGTTTTAATATGAAACATGAAAATAAGCCTTGATACATTGATGGGCCATGTATTGGCTCAATGTTTCAAGGCTTATTTTAATCTTACGGCTGAGAGCCGCTGGGATGTAAGGGTTTACTCTTCGGCGGAGAGGACTTCGGCGGCGAGCTCCTCGTCTTTGGTTTCTTTGGAGACGATGTTGGGGAGTTCGAGACCGTAATGCTTCTTGGCGTCGAGTGCCTTAAGTGCTATGCCGATGAAAAGGGCCAATACACCTAAGGAGGCGAATACAAGCATCGGAACCGTATAGTTATACTCCATAGGATTGTCAACACCGGGATTGGTGGCGGCAAGAACGGCACCGATAATCATCGGGAAGGCATAAAGGCCAATGTTCTGAATCCAGAATATCACCGCATAAGCGGAACCTAAAAGACGATTGTCAACCAACTTAGGCACAGATGGCCAGAGAGATGCAGGCACGAGAGAGAAACTGATGCCGAGAAGTATGATTGCCGTATATGCGATAATAGCAGAGTGAGTAGCCGGAAGAACCAAAGCAAAAGTAAGATGGCATATGATCATCAGTATAGCGCCTAATATAAGCATAGTTGCGCCTTTGCCCTTACGGTCGAGATAATTGCCGAGCAACGGAGTGATCGCAGCGGCACCGAAGGGGAACACGAAGAACACATAACCGGCCTGCTGTGCGGTGACCCCAAGATTACATTGCAGCATATTGATTGCATACTTCTGGAAGGGGAAGATTGCAGAATAATACAGAACGCAAAGAAGAGCCACAAGCCAGAACACCTTTGAGGAAAGGATCAGGCCAAGATCGGAAATCTTGAACGGATCGTCTTTCTCCTCTCCGTTGGTACCCATCTCATTCTCAAGTTTCTTATCCATGAAAGAATAAACGATAAACGAAATGAAACCGATAAGAAGGAGAAGAACACCGGCCGCCAGCGGACGGGAAACATTGATAGAGTCGCCAAGTGTAGCAAGGAATGGTGAACCAAGCACAACTACTGCCACACCCATACGGGCAAGAGCCATCTCCACACCCATAGCCAGCGCCATCTCTTTTCCGGCAAACCACTTCACAATACCGCGTGAAACCGTGATACCGGCCATCTCAACGCCACAACCGAAAATCATAAAGCCTATGGCAGAGAGCTTGGCTGAAGCAGGCATACCTTTATAGAAAGGAGTGATGTTCCACCATGTGTCGGGAAGGTTCACGAAGTGATTCATGGCTTCAGCAAGACCGCTTCCCTGGAAAGAATCGGTGAGGGCATAATAGTTTATGAAACCACCTATGAGCATCACACCGCCCGAAAGGATAGCAGTGAATCTCACGCCCATCTTATCGAGGATTATACCGGCGAAAATCAGGAAGAACACGAATACATTGAGGAATGTCTCAGAGCCGGCGAAACGTCCGTAAGCCATCGGATCCCAGCCTTTGGTGCTTTGAAGATATTCCTGAAGTGGCGAGAGGATATCCATGAAGATGTAGGCAAAAAACATCGCCGACGCGAGGAGCACAAGTGCCGTCCATCGGGCCCAGGCCTTGTCGCGGAGCAATTCCTTCGGAGAAGCTGTTGTTGTCATTTTTAAAGAATTTGTTGGTTAGTTTGATTTATGTGCAAATTTACCTTTTTTTCGGCTACCAACCAATATCTGTAAAATAAATTTGCATGTTAACACAGTTCTCCGAGGAAAACCACATTAAGTTTTTTTATGAATATTTTGTTAAAATTTAACCGCGATATTGTAAATCTACTTTTAATAAATTAATTTTGTATCATCAAATCGACCCGGCGGTTTTTCAATTGCGCAGCCTCCGACGTCACCCCCAATGTGCCTTTACATTGTAAAACTTCAGTATACTAACCTAAATTAACCCTCGTATGAAGAGACTATTTCTCTTGGCCGTGGCGCTCGTGAGCGTTGTCAGCTGGGCTTTTGCCCAAGGCAACTCTACTACATGCCGCGGCTCTGTTATTGATGAGCTGGGCGAGCCGGTTATCGGCGCTACAGTCCAAGCCAAAGGTACCACTGTGGCTGTGCCTACAGACATTGACGGTCGTTTCACCCTCAATGTTCCAAAAGGTACAAAAGAAATTCAGATCAGCTATATCGGTTACCAGACTGTAGTAGCGAAAGCACAGCCTGACATGGGCGTGATCAGAATGAAACCTGATTCAAAGATGCTTCAGGACGTGGTCGTTACTCAGTCTAAGGCACGCACCCGTGAAACTCCAATCGCTATGTCGGAGCTTACAGCCGGCCAGATCGAGGCTAAACTCGGCAACAAGGAATTCCCTGAGGTGCTCAAGAACACTCCCGGCGTATGGGCCACTCCTGAAGGCGGTGGCTATGGTGATGCCAAGATCAACATGCGCGGTTTCAAGGCTCCTAACGTGGCTGTGCTTGTCAACGGTATCCCTATGAATGATATGGAATGGGGAGGCATTTACTGGTCTAACTTCGCAGGACTTGGTGCTGTCACCACAAGCATGCAGACTCAGCGTGGTCTTGGTGCCGCTATCATTTCCGCTCCCTC
>CAZUNU010000081.1:0-2729 GCA_964622105.1 uncultured Sangeribacter sp.
GCAAGCCAGATCCTTTTCAGCAACAAGGCCGAGGAGGCTCTGCGTCATCTCGACGAGAAAACCCTGCTTGACGTATTTGAGGGTGTGCCCACATTCACCGTTAGCAAATCGGAACTCGAAGCCGGCATTCCTCTTCTCGAACTCCTCGCTGCGAAGACCACCGTATTCCCCTCAAAAGGTGAGGCCCGCAAGATGACCCAGCAGGGTGGCGTTAGCATAAACAAGAAGAAAGTGACCGATCCAAACGCCGTGATCACTGCCGAGGAACTTCTCAACGGTAAATATCTCCTCGCCCAGCGCGGCAAGAAAAACTACTATCTGATCATAGCAGAATAAACTTTCTGAAAATCAGTATATATTCTCTATATCAGGATAAGTTTATAGCAGAATAACATCTCTTTTCAGGGAAGGAATCATAATTTTGTCCTGTCAAATCGCGGTTATACCGTGGCTTGACAGGACAATTTTTTACCCTTACAATAATTTTTTATACCCCTGAAATTATGAAAACCAACGTATTTCCATTCCGCGTGAAAAGCGTAGCCGGCGACTACGGTTGCTCAAACGGTGAGATCGATTCTGCTGTAAACGTAAGCTTTATCTCAACCGCCAATACTAATAATGCGTCTGACCCCTCTTCCTCCGATTGGCCGGAAGAGGGCAACTCCAACAGCGAGGCCACCGCCATCAACGAGGCTTTAGTCGAGCTTAACCGATTATCCTCCAGGCTTCTTCCATGCGTGGAGTTCTCTCTCGTCCCTAAGGCTCTCGCCGGCTGGCAGAATCATCCCGACAATCCGCTGTCTGCCACCGTTGACGCCCCGAAATCAAAGGATTCCGCCGGCTGGTCACAGCGTGCGGAGGAGACTCTGCGTAAATTCCATGAAGATGCCAGGCGGCAGAATCTCTTCACCGAACCATTTTTCGCGCTGACAGCCTTGCGCCTCAAAAACGGGTGCCACATACTCCCATCGTCGCCGGTGTTGATGATGCCGTCTTCCTCTGCACCGGTTGTGGAGGGATCGGATAATTTCACACTCGACTCCATGACCATGTATATTCGCTCCGCCGTATGCAGCAGCTTGCGGATGCGCATCACCATTTCTGAGGAGCTGAGCGAATGGAGAGACCGTATCGAAGCCATCGACGTATTCGTATCTCCACCACTTCCGCTCTATGTTCACGATGAGCCGCTGAAAGCAGTTCACCGTGCTGCCGGTTCTGTATCGCCACAGAGTTGGTTACCTCAGCAATTGACTGACAGTGAATTTACGGCTCAACTAATCGCCACGTCTACTTTCCGGGCCATCTCATCCATTCCCTTGTCGCAGATTGCGTCCGACTCCGGCTCTCTTCAGGCCGGGGAGAATAAAAACGGGCTGTTCCAGGATGTTGTGTTCAACATTCCTGATCTATCCGCAATACAATCACTTTCCTCAGCATCACTGGCCAGAGAGATGATAAGCTATCAACCGGATTATCTCCAGCATCATGGTATAGCGGCCCGGACGGCATGCAGTATCTCCGGTCGCATTACACTTGCAGATCTCACCCTTACCTTACCCGCGCCGCCACCATTGGCCTCCTTGATTCCGTATGATGCATCTGAAAAAGCGGAAGGTGAGGCAAGTGAGGCCTTGAATGAAAATGTGGCCTTGGAGATAGAATCCATCAAGGGAGGTGAAACAATGCATGCTTACAGTTGGGATCCCGCCCGACGTCCTGTAGCAATCACGGAAACCGTTTTCCCGAAATGGCTCTTCATTCCCGATGCTGACGCCCGTCAGCTCTCAATAATTACACCTACCGGAATATGGACCGTTCCGCTAAGGCCACATCCGCTTCTTCCCGGAGCTTTCTACTGGTGTGGCGCTCCGGACAACCGTGAACTGTCCGCAAGCGGTGTCAGGAAAGTTGCGGCTGCTGTTGTCCTTCCCGCTGAGGCTGTTGTGCGGCGTGATTCACTGCATTTGCCCGATGCCATATGGCGATCGGCCAAAGATGAGCCTCTCTACTTTCCCGCCGTCATGCTGATGCGTCCTGAGGCCGGAAAGATAATAGCCCTCTGCCGTGCTTACCGTGCGTCAGGCCTGGTAGCCACCACTTCGCCCACTGCATACATGTTTACTGACCGTGGCATATTTCTGCTTAAGGAGATGGACAACGGTGAATTACGCGATGCCGGAATGATAGCCCGCTATATACTCGATTCTCCCGACAGCATACGCATCGCGGGCACGACCCTCCGCTTCTCCGATGTGAATGGCCGACAACTCGTAATATCCGGCACAACCGTAAAAGAACTGAACACTAACAGAAGCTCAGGCCCAACCGTAGAAGAACCGAACGCTAACGGCACCTCCCCAACTTCAAGCTCCGCTGGGCCTCTTCCCGGCACCACCGTGCTGCTCAAGCCGGAAGACCCGTCCATACCGATAAAAATCACCACGCGCCCCCTCAAACTCGCCTCCCTCATCCCCCAAAGCAATGATAACATATTCGGTATGTTCGGATCGCTTGGCAAACTTAGGGAAGTAATGTGGGAAGTCAGTATTATCGGCGCCATATCCGGCAATCTAAGGATTACATTTTTCGGCAGCAGGGATTTGAGACGCTGGATCTCTCTTTCATCCACCGTAGGGCATAGACTGAGGGTATGGACTGTTCCAGGTATGCAATACGGCCGAATCGAAATATCAGGCACCTTCACCGGCACCCTCGAAGCCCTC
>CAZUNU010000081.1:2829-10035 GCA_964622105.1 uncultured Sangeribacter sp.
TGAACAGTATGAGAAAGTTTCTTTTTGGGATGGTGTGTTTGGGTATGGCTCTCGGGACGGAGGTGGCTATGGCGCAGCAGAAGCATAACGAGACGTGGGCGGATGGTGTGGAGCGGTCCCTCGTATATTGTCCGGGCGATTATGATTCGCGCTTCTACCGCATCCCTGCTATCGTCACCGCAGCTGACGGCTCACTCGTGACCGTGGCCGACAAGCGAATAGAGCATAACGGCGATCTTCCGGCTAAGATCGACATCGTTTCCCGAAGAAGCACCGATGGCGGGAAAACGTGGAGCGATTATGTCACAGTAGCCCCACACGACAGCATAGGAGGATGTGGCGACGCAGCACTTGTGGCAGACCGCAATACGGGCGACATCCTGGCCATATTCAGTCATGGCAACGGCCTATGGCAGAATGAACCGGCCCACATAAGCGTGGCCCGCAGCTCTGACAACGGCGTCACATGGGGAGAGATCACCGATATTTCGCCACAGATTCTCATGACGGATCCGTCAGGAAAGCAACCGATAAAATGCACGAGCGCTTTCGCCTCCTCCGGACGTGCCACCCAGCTTGCCGACGGCAGGATAATCTTTTCCCTCGTCGTGAGGGAGAAGGATAACCCTCATTTCAAGGTCTACGCCATTTATTCCGACGATTCAGGCAAGACATGGCAAGTATCTTCAAATCCTGCTTCTTGCGATGGCGACGAGAGTAAAGTGGTGCAACTGGCGGATGGGACCCTCCTGATGAGCATACGCAACCGCTTCGGCACATTGCGAAAATTCTCCATCTCACATGACAATGGCGCAACATGGAGCGATCCTCTGCCGGCAGAAGACATGCCCGATCCGCGTTGCAACGGTGATATCATCCGCTACGACTACAACGGAGAGTCGCTGCTTCTACACTCCTTGCCGGGCGATCCACGTGGACGCAACAATGTGGCCATCTACGTGAGCCGCGACAACGGAAAGACATGGCCCGTAAAGAAGACGATAGTGAACATGCCGAGCGCCTACTCTTCAATGACCGTTATGCCCGATGGACGCATCGGGATATTGACCGAAGAGAGCGCCAACAACCATTACAGTTACGACATCTGGTTTACGGCCCTACCCATTGACCTCATCCTTGCAGGCGACAAGAAGAGATAGAACTTGATTTCAACCAAATGCAGGTATAAAGCGTTTTAGGGATAACCGGAGATAGGATAGACTCTTAATCCAAAAAACAAGAATATTATGAATTACACACAAGAAATTAAATCAGCACCCGTAGTTTTGGTTGAATTTTATGCCACATGGTGCCCTCATTGCCAGAAGATGATGCCTATAATGGAAGATATCAAGACTCTTTTGGCCGACAATCTGAAAGTCCTCCAGTTTGATATAGACAAAAACGAGGATCTTGCCGATGAGATGAAAGTGAAGTCATTGCCGACATTCATTCTTTATTCCGACGGTAAGGAAGTGATGCGCGAGACCGGAGAAATGCCGGGCGAGGTATTGCTCCAGAAGATCCAGGCTGCTATTGCCTGATAATCTAAAACACTCGGTCATGGCAAAAGAATCGCGATTGAAATCTCATTACAAATCGCCTGATGCGTCCTTGCTGAGCGATTGGCTGACTCTTCTGGGAGTCGGCCATACTCATTCATATACCCTTGATAGGGAGAAAGCCATGCCCTTCAAGACATGGTTCGGATTATCCAGAGTGCTCAACGACTACGGCGTGGAGTCGGAAGCCTACTATCTTCCTGACAAGAGCGTGATAAAGGAGCTTCCGGTGCCGTTTATTGCTCATACGGCTGGTGCAGAAGGCGGCAATATCATCGTAACGTCAATAGACGGCGACCGGGTAGAGTATCTGAGTCTCGGAGAGAGCCGCAACGCGGATCTTTCGGGCCTGCTCGACTCCTTCGACGGCAACGTCTTCTTCTCTCATGCAAAAGAGGGTGCGAAAGAGCCGGAACTCGGATTGCACCGACGCCTCGACTTTTTCAGCCGATCAAAGAAATGGGTCTTGCTGCTGTGTATGGTGGCTCTTTTCCTCTTTGCGTTTATCACAAACGGCCTATATCGCCATGTGTCGACCTATTTCATAGCCGCCATAGATATCGCGGGCCTCTACGTCACTTATCTGCTGGTTCAGAAGTCGCTCAAGATTCATAACCCGAAGGCCGACCGCTTCTGCGGAGTGCTTCAGGCGGGAGGATGCGACGATGTGCTGGCCACTTCAGCTTCAAAGTTTTTCGGACTGTTCGGCTGGAGCGAGGTAGGGTTTGCCTATTTCTCAGTCAGTCTGTTAGCGCTACTGATGTTCCCTTCATCTTTGCCCTCGCTGGCGCTCTGCAACATCTGTTGCCTTCCCTTCACGTGTTGGAGCATCTGGTATCAAAGATTCAGGGCAAAACGCTGGTGCACTCTCTGCGTCACAGTGCAATGCTCGCTGTGGTTGCTGTTTATAGCCTACCTCTCAGGCGGATGGGTTGAGAAGTGTCTGCCGGTAAGCATCGACTTCTTCGTATTGGGAGTGGCTTACGTAGGAGTAATGCTTCTGATCAACGCCCTCATGCCCCTGATTGAAAAGAAGGACTCCACTCAGCCCACCTCCGACAGAATCTGATCAATTCAGAAGGTTATGGTAGCTTAGCCTACAGCATCCTTATAGATCAGGAGTGCAGAAAAGATCAGGAGTGCAGATGACAAAATTCCGGCCCCGGTCTATCGGCCAACAAGATTTCAGATAACAAGATCATAGTTTACAGGACAATTATTGATACATCTCAAAACATGGATACCAAATTACCGGAAGAAGCTAAACAAAAGAAGTTGACAGAGATTCTTGCCAATGCCAGGAAACTCAGTCCGCTTGAAATGAATAAATTAGCCATCCTGAAGGCCCACACAGTGATCACCTTCAGTTCCAAGTCCTCCTCTCCATCCTCCTCCACCGAGAACTGAAAACTCCTTACCAACCACTTACAGACTATCGGGCTGCGGAAGAAAGTTTCTTCCGCAGCCCGATCTATTATTACAATATCCTTATACAAATATGAACTATCAGGGTATCTTCTCTACAGTTTTATAGGCAGAGAGGCTGCCATAACGGGCTGCCGCACGGGCATATCGTGCAGCTTTCGTCACATCTGCCTTTGTGCCTTTACCTTGGCTATACATTCGGGCCAGACGCTCATTTACAATCGCAAGCACATTTCGTGGTAGTTTTCCATTCTTGGCTATAGGTTCATAATACTTTATGGCCTGAGTATAATTCTGATTAAGGAAATCACCGTTGTAGTTCATGCTTCCTAAATAGAACCGGGCCCAGTCGTCGCCTTGTTCCGCCTCCTTCTCGCGTGTCTTAAGGCTTGGAAGGAATCCTTCCTTATAAAGCGGTTCGTTCTGAAGCTTCTTGCCGGTCTGTACTTTTTCTATCCATTGCAGGGCTTCCTGAGCCTTTGCGGCCGTCTCGGAATCACCACGGTTCTCATTGCGACGAGGCAGGTAGAGGGTTGTGCGCGCTGCATCATCTCCCAGATCTCCCGCTATATAGAGCCAGAAGAAGGAATCGGGATAGCTCACTTTTCCTGCAGCACTTGCACGGAGATTAAATCCATAGAGCGCCATACCTCGTGGATAACCCTTGAGAGCGGCCTGATGATAATGTTCACGTGCCTGAGATGGATTTGCCTTTACGCCTTTACCCTCAATATACATGCTTCCTAAAGCTGTGGAGGCAAAGCCCGGCTCCGTAGGACTGCTTGCCGAAAAATATGCATTGGCTTTCTTGTAATCTTTCTTATTGAAATAATAAAGGCCCAGATAAGCATTGGCTTCCTTGTAACCTGCATTCGAGGCCGCCTCCAGAAGTTTTACACCATCGGATGCACTCTTTTTGAACTCCGGAGAGAAAGCATAGATCACACCGAGCTCAGTCAGAACCTTTGGATTATTATCATTGGCCAACTTGAGACAACGCTCAGCAAGTTGCGCGTTCCACACCTTATGGTATAAAGCCAAACTGACCAGACTGTCGGTGGAGATCCTTCCATTGGAATAAAGATTATTTACAGACCTGTATATGGAATCAGCTTTGTTGGCTGCTATTGTCGCACTTTGCGTAGTTTTGCCGGCCGTCTTATAACGTTTGCCAATTCCGACGGCCTGAGCCGAGACACCCAAAAGCATAAGGGAGATCAAAAGTAAATATTTTTTCATAGTGGAATGTTATTTGTTCTTCTTACAGAAATACAGGGTTATAACAACCTCTATTACCCTGAGGTTCTCCCTCCTATATAATAATTCTCATTTACAGTATTATTTCCGGATTATTCTTCAGATTATGAGGGGTTGATAGGGAGGAATCATAATTTTCGGGAAGGGTTTTGCGTTAAAAGCATACATAATTTTACTCTTTGCTCATCATGGAATGGATTATCGCCCTCATAACATTTATAATCGGAGCCGTCTTGGGCTTTTGTCTGCGACACGTCACGGGCAAAGGAAACAATGACGCAGTAACTATAGCGGAATACAAAACCCGACTCGAAGAGAAAGAAGCGTCTTTCCGGAAATCATCCGAAGAGAAAGAAGCCTCCTTCCGCCGGACTCTTCAGGAGAGGGAAGCCGGTTATCGCAGGGCGCTTGAGGAAAAGGAATTCAACTGGCGAAAGCGTTTAGAAGAGAAGGATAAGATTTTTCATGACACCCTTGTTCGCAATGACATGCATCATAAAGAAGTGCTCGATACGCTTCAGCAACGCTTTGACGAGACAGTGGAGAGAATGCAGAATCAGCTCCGCAATGTCACATCCGAAATGCTTAAGGCCCGTCAGGCCGAATTTGAAAAGAGCAGCCGTATCGGGCTGACCAACCTGCTGAAACCTCTGGAAATTTCCATTGAGGAAATGCAGAAGGCCATCTCCGACAATACCCTGCGCCACACTGAATACGGCAGTATTCTCAATGCTAATATCGAGACCCTCATGCGCCACAGTGATGCGGCGAAAGCCAGTGCCGACCGACTGACCAACGCTTTGCGCAGCAACGGACGTGTGCAAGGAGAGTGGGGAGAGACTGTATTGAAAGAACTTCTTGAGTCTCAGAATCTGAAAGAGGGTATTCACTTCGATACACAGGTGACGTTGAGAGACGAAAAGGGAAATCTCCTGCTCAATGCCAACGGGAGCGCGATGCGCCCGGATGTAGTGCTCCACCTTGACAATAAGCGTGATGTGATTATCGACAGCAAGGTATCACTTTCCGCCTTTCTGGATTATATCGAAGCCTCCACACCCGAACAGAAGGAAATAGCATTGCAGAATCATGTGGAGAGTATCCAACGTCATGTGAAGGAACTATCCCAGAAAGACTATTCACGGTATGTCGCTGCCTCGAAGCAAAGGATGGGTTATGTCATCATGTTTGTGCCCAATACTTCCGCCCTGCATGTAGCCTTATCCAAGCGCCCTGCTCTCTGGAGAGAAGCCATGGACAATAATGTCTACATAGCCGATGAACAGACCTTGTATGCGGCATTGAAAATCGTGAGTCTCACCTGGAGCCAGATAGCGCAGGCGCAGAATCATGAGAGGGTGTATGAGTTGGCAGAGGAACTCCTGAACCGTGTTGGTGTATTTATGGAGAAATACCTCGCTATCGGCAAGAATCTTGAACAAGCCACCAAAAGCTACAACGAGGGGATGACCAAACTTCAGGACGGCGGCCACAGTATTCCTCAGACCATCAATAAGCTCCGCAAGCTTGGAGCGCAACAGACCAAAAGATTCAAAGGGGTGCCCGACCAGCTGCTCGGTTTCGACACACCTGAGACTCCTGACGCTCCCGATTCGCCTTATCCATCCGAGTTAGAATGAGCCATCCAGGCTATACAGAGCCATCCGATGTGCAAGAAAGAGACCGTTTCACCCGTGGAGTATGCCCAAGGCACCTTCCCCATCATCGCAGAAAACGGTGATGTAATTGTGGTTGACTCTGCCTTGACCGAGTTGAAGAGATATCCCCTGAACGACATCTTCTATGAGTTTCCGGGCTACGCTCAGGCCACCGCTCTCACCCGAATATCAAAAGCCGAGACGCCCGAAATTGTCATCATAAACGAGGAAGGAAAAATCACCGACACCATCGATGCTACCGAGCCCCCGGTGCTTCTCCATAACGGCTGCTTCGTCACTATCAACAACGGCGCCTTCGTAATCTACCAGTAATCTCCTAATTCGCGAAATCTCCTAACTCGCGCCTCACAGGTAAAGCTATCAGTTTATGGGGTAGGGTTTATAGTGTATAGTTTATGGTTTATGGGTTATGGGTTATAGTGTATGGTTTACCTCTCAACTATAAACTATAAACCCTCAACTATAAACTATAAACCATTAATATTTTGTGGGTTATTTGACCAGTCGGGGAGGTTCTGGATGGTGACGGTGATATCATCGGCACCCGGTGCGGCATCAATCCAGCCTTTGTTGCCCGTCACAGACAACTGATAGTTCACTGCCGGCTTGATTACGCCTGCCGCTATGGAGCGGTCGGTGGTTTTGAGCTTTATACCCTCCTTGGGGCTGAGTGTGAACTGAATCTCTCCCAATGCCGGGCGATTGTCATCTCCAAAATCTCCGGCAAAAGTATAGAAATAGAAAAGTTTCTTGCCATCCGGATTGACATTGACTGAGCCACTTGTAGCGAGGGGATCAGTCGCTGTTGTCACAGGGCTGCCGACAGTCTCCGTATTGTCTATGGCAAATTCATAGCTTCCAAGATGGCTGCATACTGTGATCTCCACCTTTTTTATCAGGGTCTCCACATCATCCGATGGAGCCGAGATAAGGACACGGCTTACGGGACGCGTGAGGACAAGGTCTCTCTCCAGGGCATTCAGACCTTTTTTGAATACTACCTTGCCGAGGAAACAGTCGCGGTTTTCGTTGTTGAGGAAGTCGCTTCCGGTGGAGTTGACAGTTATTATGCCCGGAACGGTTGTATCGTAATATTGGTCAGGGTAATGACCTTCTGTGGCAGTAAAACCCACAGGAATATAGTCGGCAAAAACTGTGGCGCAATAATTGCCGGGGTTGTCTATCTGGAAATTAATCGTGGTGGTTGTGCCGCCATACAATGTCTCCTCGGTTTGGACAGGAGCAGTTGCATCTACGGGCTGCCCATTTTCATCCAGAGCATA
>CAZUNU010000081.1:10135-12497 GCA_964622105.1 uncultured Sangeribacter sp.
GTAGTGGTCAGGAAATTGCCCGTCACTTTGTAAATGATATTCGGGTCAGGGACGATTTTCCCATCCGGTATTGCGTATTCCCCACCTTGTGCAAATTCATATCCGGGGTTAGGGTTAAGCTTGAAGTTGGTAGCTGCAAGAGCCTTACCGGTAGCGGCATTAAGCGTATAGTAGAAGAATATCTGGTTCTGATCCGAAGAGGACTCAGCCGGTTGAATTGTCACTTGCTCCTTTTTAGTCACTATCTTGGTTGCGTATTTAGCACTATAGCTGAGTTCATCCATTACGGAATACTGAGTGACCTCAATATCCTTCAGGGCAGCGCGGCGTCCCTCGGCATTCGCAATCACCTGAATCCGGCTTACCATACGCTTCAACTGGCAATCCATATCATAAGGTTTACTCGTCTCCTTCTTGAAAGTGTAAGTGGGGACGTATAGGAAACAATCAAGATTATGATTGTTGAAAATTTGGGCACCTGAAGCTTTGAGGGTCAATACATCACATTGGGTGTGAGTGTCATAATACTTATCAGGATACCACCCGTCGGTGTCCTGGGTTGCGCCTGCATCAATGTAGTCGGCGAATACCATTATGAAGTAAAATCCGGCATCTTTGACATTACGGAAAATCACCTTGTTGCCGTCGCTGGCAAGCTGCTCAACTCTACGTACGAGATTTTTGGCCGGTTTCCCTTCTGAATCCGGTACTATATTCGTAGAAGAATTGTCTACACTCTGATACAGCCATGCCGTATAGCGGAGCTGATGACCTGCATGATCATTGTCGGCGCGTGTGCCCGGAAACGAGTAATTGTCACCCGGAGCTATGGTCACGACAAGGTCGTTCTCCTCCGCAGGAGCCGGAGTAGCAGGACCATCTATCGAGGTGGAGCTGCAGGATGCTAATAGCAATGTGAGAAGTAAGGCTGTCACCACAATATACGCTGCGGAAGTATAGCGATAGGCCGGTGCCGTCGTGTTGTCAGACGGGTGATGATATGGGTTCATGAGTCAGGGATGTTGTATCGGTTTTGGAAATTGAAAAAGCTGTTTAGCTTCTCATACATTTTGGGTTATAGGAGGAAGAGGGAACAGTGTGATTTACACCGTTCTGTTGGCAAAGTAATAAAATTTATATCACAATGACAAATTTTGTTTGCATAAAATGCCGGGTCTCACCAAAAATATTCACGACTTCTCGCATGGCTGGCCGAATCTGCCCCGTTTTAGATAAATTCTATGGGTTATCCTCGTTGACAAGAGAGAGTGTGTCAAAATTTAATATAGAGGTATCAATAACCAAGTGGCCAATCTGTACGATGCAAGAATAGTCAACTTTATCATTGACGATTTATAGTGATAATATATTGACTAATAAGAATAAATGTTTAATTTTGTAGTGAGGATAGCTTTAGGCGTACCGGAGGCAATCTATGGCTCCAGGAAACATACAAATAGAAATATAAATAAGTAAAGATTTATGTATGATTAGGAGATTAGGAATTATGCTACTTATGGTAGTGGGAGTTGTCGGGTTTAGTTCAGCCGCGGTACAACAGATGATATCAAGGGAAATTCTGGAGGGCACTTTGTCAAAATTGCAAGAGATAAACACTGTCTCATATACACTTGATGAAAGAATTTATCTCACACAAGAAGATTCACTCTATTTTGACCGTAGCTCTTTTCTGAATACAGAATATCGCAATCCGGAAGATACACTCGGATTAGTTAAGTTTATTACATTTAGGCCCGATAGCACATTCCAAAGGGCATATGATGGACAATTTGATTTGCTTTACTCCACAGATTATATAGACAGTTACATTGAAAGAAGGGATAGATCACGTCAGACAATTGCGACTGTGCAATCACCATTCTTCAACAATGTCGAAAGGCTATGTGAATTTCTATTGACAACCGATTATCCGGTCGCTATCTCTGTGGAAGACAAAAACGATAAATGGAGAATAGACGCTGAGGTAGAAGGTGGGATGCAGATTTATATATTTGGCACACCTCGTGCTATGTGGTCGCCCGATGGAGTAATATCTCGATTTGCTATTGAAATTGATAAGACCTCATTATCCCCTAACTTCCTTGCTTTCAATAGTGGTTACCCACAACAGAGAATAGAATGGAGAGTTTCGGAGGTAAAAGCTAATAATCCTTCTACGGAAGATTTTAACGTAGAAGCCCATTTACCGAATCTTCCTATTTTAAGGCACAACGGGGCGGAAATTGAAAAATTCCAAAAAGAACAATGGGAAAAATTTTCTGAACGACTGCAGACCTCACCGTTGCCTACGGATTCACTTTTATTAGTGAACAGAGG
The DNA here is from genome assembly GCA_964622105.1 of uncultured Sangeribacter sp. Classification (GTDB taxonomy): domain Bacteria; phylum Bacteroidota; class Bacteroidia; order Bacteroidales; family Muribaculaceae; genus Lepagella. The sequence goes on from CAZUNU010000081.1 coordinate 12,473, forward strand.
CAAAGGAGCACTAAGCAATCCGAAT
>CAZUNU010000082.1:0-12474 GCA_964622105.1 uncultured Sangeribacter sp.
ATAATCACGTAGTTGCCATATCCTTTAGCCTCATAGTTGGTAAGGCGCACCTTGCCATCAAAAGCTGCATAGATTGTATCGTTGTTCTTGATACCTATGTCGACGCCCTTGTGCATACGTCCGAAGCGAGCGCGATAACCGTAGTTGGAAGTGATTTTACCGGGAGCCGGCATGAAGTAACCGGTCACGTCGATAAGTTTAGAATTGGGCACTTCAGATTCCTTGAAAGGATTCACGGCCTTGCTGTTCCAACCTTCGGTATAGATGTCAAGCTCCGGCTCGATGTCGTCGATCAGATCGATGAATGTGTTTTTTTCCACCAGACGGATCTGGTCTTTGTTCTTGGCCTGGTTTGCCAGGAGCTGCTTGTGGGCGTCGGAGTGAGGAGATTTGCTTGTGATTGTCTGAGCCATGGCCCCGCAAAGGGTTAAGGCGGAGAAAAGAGTAAGCGCAGTTAATTTCTTAAAAAAAATCATCTTATTTTTTCTTTTATTGTTGGCAGCTGTTTTTCTCGTTATTAGCTGCCGTTCAGTCGGCGGCTATATCAGAAGCCGGGGAGTTGATTAATGTTCAGAGTTCGTCGTCAGCGTAAAGGAAAGAGATGTTGGCGGGAGTATAGTCGCAGAGTTCTTCGGGACGGAAGAAACGTGCTATTTCTATCTTGGCATTCTCTACAGAGTCGGAAGCATGCACGATGTTGGCCTGATTGCTCATGCAGAGATCGCCACGGAGTGTGCCGGGAGCTGCTTTACGGCCGTTGGTTGCACCCACCATTTCACGGAACACGCTTACAACATCGATACCTTTTAGCACCATGCAAACCACCGGAGTAGCCATCATGGAGGCTGCGAGACCCGGGAAGAAGGGCTTCTCGGCGAGATGAGCGTAATGTTCACGAAGAATATTGATATCGAGTTTCATCATTTTCATAGCAATGATGGTGATGCCTTTCTTCTCAATTCTTCCGATCACTTCGCCCATAAGACCGCGGGCTACGCATGAAGGTTTCAATATTACTAATGTCTGTTCCATAAATTCTAAAGATATTTTAAGATTTCTCTTACCTTGATGCTCAAAGTTACAACTTTAAAAGATTGATTCCTAATATTTTTTCGTAAAAATTTGTGAAAAATTTGATAAGTGTGATCAAGACACTTCATAACTTATGGTGAATCAATCGGATAGAACGGTTTTATGTTTTACAACATATTTTTGAACCCTCTGCACAACCACATTTTCGGTGTGCAATTTTGAGTTGATAAAAATGTTAAAAAGCTTTAACGCGATTTTAAGGAGGCCAAAATCAAAAATTTACGTTTACCACCAAATTATCTCTCTTAACCCGCAGACGCTTGATCGAGACTATTTGAAATAACTGAGGAGGGGAGTGGTGCCGTGAACATTATTCGATTGGGGATTGTTCATTAGTTAACCTGCATCACCAGTATGCAAGAGCCGGCAGGTTCCACGCTGCAACGGCACCACCTCATCAAATTTCAGAACGCATTAAAACTTACCGGGTATTGACTACACGGAAATAAACAACAACATCGTCATTATGATTCCACACGAAGCAGCCCACGAGGCATTGTCTACAATGCCGAAGGTAGACCTTTCACAACCTGCACAGGAAAGCACGTATGCAATCGCGCGTCTTCTCATGAGGGTTGTAGATTTTCTGTTGTCATTAGTTGGCATGGAAGGCAACGCAACTCTGTTTACTATTCTTTATGCCACAATCGTCTTTTTCCTGGCGATTGGCGTTGGTTACATTGTGAAATGGATAGTCCTTTTCCTAATGGACCATATCGGCAGTCGTCTCCATTCAGTGGTCTACGGCTATCTTCGTGATGAGAAGTTCTTTACCAAGACCGCGCGCATTATTCCTGCCATCGTGTTCCTGATCTTCATTGAGTTCACTCTTACAGGAAGAGCCACGCTTTCATCCTGGCTCACAAAGCTGACATGGATTTACATTGTTTTCATAATAGCAAGTTCATGCACGCTTATCGTCAACGTTATGTGGCGGCATATAAACGAGAGAGCCAACAAACGCAAGTTGCCTCTCAACGGTATAGCCCAGCTTGTGAAGGGCACGATCTGGATTCTATGCGTGATAATCATCGTCGCTATCCTTGTGGATAAGTCGCCCGGTTCTCTTTTAGCCGGACTTGGTGCATTCGCTGCCGTTCTGATGTTGATTTTCAAAGACAGTATCTTGGGAGTGGTAGCCGGGGTAGAGCTTTCTGAGAACGATTCTCTGCACGTAGGCGACTGGATCAAGATCGGAGATGCCAACGGTACTGTTACCGAAGTGTCGCTCACAGCTGTGAAAGTTCTCAACTGGGACAAGACCACTACTACAGTGCCACCGAACCTTCTCGTGAGCAACGGCTTTACCAATTATCGCACCATGCAACAAAGCAACACCCGAAGGATCCAGCGTTCATATATGATCGACGCCGACAGCGTGGTGCCATGCGATGAGACCCTCCTCGATGAATTCTCCAAAATTCCTCTGATGGCCGACTGGATCTCGAAGAAGGTGGCTCAGAAGAAGGCCGGTAAGGAGCAGAACGCAGCCAATCCGGAGGGATTGGCTGATGGCTCGATCGACACTAACCTCGGTGTGTTCCGTGCATACCTGAAGATGTGGCTTGATGCCAACCCCAATATCGCGAGCACGGGCAATGGCAACGACTGCTTCGTAACTACTCTGCCTCAGACTCCCTATGGCATACCTTTCCAGGTATACTGCTTCACCTCAACATCCAAGTGGATTCCCTATGAGGCTATCATGTGTTCTGTATTCGAGCATATCGCCGTGATGCTTCATCGCTTCCATCTCTATACTTACGAGAGCCCTTCAGGTCGCGATACTATCATCGACGGCTATATCTGCCCCGGAAAGAATCCCGATGTTGTCTTCGGAATGCCTTACCCGTTCTTCTACAACGGCGGATCGCCTGAAAACCCTGCCTACCCGATGCCTCAGTCGGCATTCCCGCAGCCTGCTGCCATGCAGCCGGCTACACAGCAACCTGATCAGCACTCTGACCCGGCCGCTCCAGATCCGGCCATCGGCGGTGTCCATACTGCGGCTCCGGCCACACCGGCCACCCCGGCCACCGGTGCTTGAACACAATAAATTAACGCATAAAGGAAGCGGCTTGAAATTCGAATTTCAAGCCGCTTCCTTTATGCGTTAATTTAACTTAGGATTGAGAAACTTATTTTGTGGTGGCTACGGGAGTAACGGTGTAGCCGAGTTTGCGTAAGCCTTCAACCACGCCTTTGTCGCCGGCAAGATGAAGAGCACCCACTGCTACGAAAGTGCTTCCATTGTCGAAGATAGCGGGAAGTTTTGTCAACCAGTTGGCATTGCGTTTATCGAGCAGAGCCTCCATGAATTCCGGGTGCTCGTCGTCTTCACGGCTGAGTTCCAGCATGGCATTGAGATCCTGCTTCATGTAAGCCTGGGTGAGCTTGCGTGCTGTCTCCACAGATTTCTCCGGCTCTTTGAGGAGTTCGGTGAGGGCCTCGGCCTGGAGAGCGATAGGGGTGAAATTGAAGAGGAGCGCTGCCTGCTGTTCGGCTGTCTCAAGAGGGATGATAGCCTTTCCCTCGCTTTTGCCGGTTGTCTGGAACCATGTGTCGAGCTGCTCGGCGGGATTAAAGTCAGGCACCTCTTTTGCAGTAATGCCCACTGTGACCATTGTGGAGACTACCATTGGCTTCATCGGTTCGAGCATAGAGAGATCGAGACCAGGCATAGGTGCCCATTTCTTGAACGAGTCATTAAGCGAGTCATACTGATCTTTCGGGAGCACTTTCGAGAGAGTACTGTCGGCCGGGGCCATCATGTAAGGCTGCATGGCCATCTGCATCTTCATCTGGTCTTGAGTCATGTCGATCTCACCGACCACCTGTCCGGCTTTGTTGAAAAGTTCAGCAGCTCCGAAATCGGTTGCCACCGACACCGGGGCGAGATGGTGTGTGCCGAAGATATAAGACGGTTCCTTTAGGCCATTGCCCTCTACTTTATAAAGCACTTGGGCTGATGCTGAGAGCCCGAAAACAAGAAGTAGAGTGGAGAGAGTGGATTTGAAAATCTTCATATTATTGTGATTAGTTATTGGTTTTGTCGATGTTAATCAATAGTTGAGGTTAAATTCTCGGCTAAATCTCCCTCGTTCATAAAGAAAGCCATGAAGGTAGGGGAGATTCATTTACATTTATATTAGACGCAAGTAGTGTTGAAAAATTTCATCAAGACTCAATAAAATCGTTCAAAAATAGAAAAAACGGTGGAAATGACTGATTTTAGTATTTTTTTTGCTACTTTTGTTGAAATTTGGATACAATGGACAGTAAGACGTTGATAGATAATTTAGCAAAGAAGCTCGACCTCCCCCAGCAAACTGTGGCGACACTTATAGACGGTCTTTCAGGCTGTCTGGCCGACTGTGCAGCCGAAGGTGCTATCGTTACGTTACCCGGATTCGGCAACTTTGAGACACGTAAGAGGCTTGAGAGAGTGGCTGTGCATCCCGCTTCCGGCAAACGACTTCTTGTTCCTCCTAAGATAGTGCTCACTTTCAAGGCCTCATCCACCCTAAAACAGCGTGTCAACAATGGAGAATAAAATAACCGTATCGGCCCTGTCGGCCATGATTGCTCTCGCTACGGGTCAACCCGGAGAGCTTTGTGAAAAGTTTCTGAAAGAACTTTTCACCATTATTGCAGCTACTTTAGAGGCGGGAGAGAATGTCAGGATCAAAGGCCTGGGCACCTTCAAGATTGTTGAGATCGAATCTCGCAAGAGTGTAGACGTAGCTTCAGGGGAGGATATAGAAATTCCGGCCCACAAGCGGGTGATATTCGTGCCATGTAAGGAGTTGGCGGCTATTGTCAATGCTCCCTTTGAGGTCTTTGAGGCCGAGGAGGTGGCAGATGACCTGCCAACCGACGAGCTCATGATTGATTATATCGATGACGATGATGATGAAGAAGATAGTGTAATGCCCGATCCCAAAGATGAGGCGAAATCTGAAGCTGATTCGCATTCAGAAGCCACTTCAGATTTGGAAGAGGGCTTCATAATATCTTTTGCTGATAATTCGGGCTCAGCCTATGTTGAGGAAAGTGACCCTGCTACGATTGCTGACTCCTCGGAAGCAGACGTGATGGATGAATTTGAAGAATTGGTAGAAGGAGCTGATTCGCAGGAATCTATAAAAGAAACTGAGGGCATAAAGGCCAGAGAGCCTTTTGAGAAAAGTTATAATGGAGACGAGGAATCTGAACCCATAGTTGAGAGTGGCGATGAATCTGAAGAGCGGGATGACGATCCAGAAGAGCAGGAGGAGCAGGAAGAGGAACGCAAAAGCGGAAGATTCGGCAGAGGATTTCTCTTTGGGTTCATCTCGGCAGTGGCAGTAGTTGCCGTGCTTCTGATTGCAGGAATGAAGTTGGGATACATTTCATCCGACTCCTTGCATAAGTCAGGTATTAGCCAGAATAGCAAGGGTGTGGTACAAGATAATGACACGAAGCAAGTTGCGGTGGCACGTCAGGATAGTATCTCTTTAAGTAATGATTCGGATTCACTTACCGGAACCGGAGAAAACACTACATCGCCGGTTGCCGAAGAAGTGCCCACGCGTCCATCTGATGAGAACAGAACGGATGAAAGCTCTGTGGCAAGTCCGAAGTACGACACAGTCTCCACTACCCGCTACCTCACTACCATGGCTCAGGAGCACTATGGCAACTACAATCTCTGGCCTGTGATATACAAAGAAAACCAGGCTATACTCGGACATCCTGACCGGATAAAGCCTGGCACAAAAGTAGTTGTGCCCCCATTGAGCAAATATAACATTGATCCGGCTAATCCGGAAGATGTAGCAGCTATGAAGCGTGAAGGAGCGAAAATCTACGCAAAATTTAAAAAGAAAGTTTAAAGGTTCTATTATTCTAATAGAAGTTGGACCTATATAATGAAAGAGAGATTCGAAATCGAATCTCTCTTTCATTATGTCGGTTTTATGTGTATTACTTCTCAATAGACAGAGCGCCGGAATCTTGCATACCATTTTTCTGCATGTTGACCGCCCTTACCTTCTTTCCATAAGAAAAAGTGTAGACAGCAGTGAGTCGGAATGAATTGCACATGAAGGTGGTATAACTCTTTCTATGCTGGGAGAAATGCTCGGTTTCTGTCCAGCGCACTTTTGTAAGGTCGCTGCCGAATGGATTCACCATAGAAAACCTGAGGTTCAGATTTTTATAAGTATAGCCGAGGTTTATAGTCCAGAGCCAGTTGTCATATACTTCTACGATAGAGTTATAGTAAGGCGCTACAGTGGCTGGCACGAGCACAAGTCCTGCGTACCATTTATTTCCATACCATGTGGCAGCAGCCGAGCCCTTCACGTATGACTTTGTCTTGTCATAGAAACCGCTGAACTTATAGAAGTCGTAGTCGAAACTTCCGGTGAGCACCAGTTTCCTGTTAAATAGCTTGTATGTAAGCTTCGTACCGGCACGCCACCAGTCAAGGTCTCCATTATCATCAGTGGTACGGATGATACCGTCACGACCCGGCTCCACATACCATATATCGAAATCCTGGTTGTAAGTGTGGGTATAGAGGCCGTTTAAAGCAAAGGAGAAATTTTTCGATAAATTCCATGTATTTGTAACAGTTGATTGCCACGAGATCCTGTTCTTAAGATTTGGATTACCTCTTACCCATAATAATTCGGAAGCCCTTAAAGTAACATCGTTGAGATAACTGCCAGGATAGCCATTTAAAAACACACTGGTACTTAGGCGGAAAGAAGATTTGTCATTCCAGTCATGACTGAAGTCCATATATGCGCTTGGTGTCCAGATAGATGTTTTCTTTCCGTTGATACGTTGAAGGTCATTATCGAAACCTCCGGAGATAGAGATAGAGGTGTCATCATTGAAATTATGAGAATAAGTAGCCGAGAAGGAAGTGGATGTGCTGCTGTATTTGTTTGGTCCGTCAAATGATCCTGAATAATTGATTTCGTTCAGGTCATAACTGACATGGGCTTCCAACCCGAGAGAATTTTTAGCATTGAAAGTCTTGGAATAACTCACAAGGCCGAGGAACGTCCAGTCCTTGCCCTGTGTAGCGTTGAAAATAGGATCAAGGTTCTGCGGGGAATATAAGGAAGAGCCCTGTTCAGAAAGATATGCCAACCAGGTTGAAGGTCAAGGTCTGTTTGCGAGGTAATTTTAATTTTGCCACAATCCTGGCGTAGGGATTGATATTGAGAGAATTACTCCTAGTAGTCACAAAATTAGAGTTGAAGATTTCAGGCGTATAAGAAGTTGCCGACCGGTTTATCACCTCAGGCTGCTGTTGCCAGTTCCATCCTATTGTTGTGGTGAGGTCAAGAGCGCGGTGTTGCCATATGGCCCTGATGAAAGCACCCATGTCATTGCGTCGGGATTTATTGTCGCGTCCATCCAGTGTTTCCTCCACGCGGTCATAGTGAGTGGAATTATATGTGAAGTCTTTGTAGGTATTGGTGGTGAGAGTTCCTGATTTTTTGGTGTTGATATATCCTCCGTCGAAGTATCCGTCGAAAGTCACTTTCTTATGCACCAATCGGGAGGCCAGGTAATAATTTCCGTAAGTTCCTTCAAGATATTGCTGGGCACTGATTCGGGTATATCCTCCGGATAGGTATTTCTTCATGACATAGTTCACCACGTTTTTCTTCCCTACGAAATCTCCGGATGTAGGCATAGGGAAATACTCGATTCTCTCCACATCTTTCGGATTAATTAGGTTTATTTCTTTCTTAGACGCTTCCCGGCCGTCGATAAAATAAGTCACCCCTAACCCTGAGGCAGTAGTCACAACCTTATTTCTGTAGTCATAAGGCAACTCCGGTAGGGTCATTATCTGTATAAGGTTCTCGGCATCCGTGGCAAAGTTCTTCTCCTTTTTAGATGGGAAGAAGGCGATGCCCTGCGGGATTCTCTTGCGTGAGGCCGACTCCACTACCACCTCCTGAAGCGTCGTAGTCTTTTGGTCAGCCTGAGCATTCTTGATGGTATCCTGCACCTGACTGTTTGTCGTAGTCAGCTGTGTATTCGCTTGCTGAGCCCATCCCGGCGATACTCCCCATAGTAAGGCACCAGCCATTGCTGTCAATCTAAAAGTAAAAAGTTTTATCATGATGTCTTCTTTAAAATTTATTCTTCTCGATACATTCCTTAAGAATAGTCTTCAGCAATTTTCCTTCGTTAACGGAATAAAGAGAGCATTGATGAGGTTTGATATTCTCATTATGAATTCTATCTTTCGGACATCCTCCGGAACATATGGGTAGATATCCGCAATATTTACATTCATCATTAGAGAATTTGGATCCCCTTATCAGATAATCAGCCAAAACCTCCTCATGTCCATAATTCTTCTTTACAATGGAATCAACAATCAGCTCTTCTTTTCCTACATCTTCCCAGCATTTGTAGACGTCACCATTGGCTCCGACCACAAGGCTCATGGATGTGGTGGCAGTGCATCCTCCGACATTATTCTTGGGAAATCCATGGAATCGGATACCCCTGGAGTGAAGGTCCAGATAGAAATCCTGTTGTTCAAGTCTGTTCAGGCATCCACTACCTACAATATTTCCGTCCACCTTTTTGATAATGCCCGGATAAATGTTATAGCTTCCTTTACTGCCCTTGAACCATCCCGTTACTTCCGCATGAATATCAGCGTAGTCTTGGGCATTATCTTTGCTGACGTTAACACGGATGCTGACGTGCGTTTGTGGAAATTCCGCAATGAAGTCCATTACATTTCTTCTGATAATGTCAAAAGAACCTTTACCGTTTCTGTCACATCTTACTTTGTCGTGCAATTCTTTCTTGCCGTCTAAAGTAATCTGAATGGAATCTAAAGGAAAACGATGAAACAAATTGTAAACCTTTTGATTTAAAAACGTACCATTTGTTATAATATTATGATGGGTCAGCTTGATTTCGGAATTAAGAGAGAGCTTTTCAAGAACAGACTCGATAATGTCAGGGCGTAAAAGGGGCTCGCCTCCAAACTTAGTTTTCTCATAGTTTGTAATTTTTTGCTGCAAATTTAGAGGGATGATTAATTTTAAGCAAATTTTAGAATGAAAAAATAGTTTACACTTGTATTTCTATTAATTTGATATTCAATAAGTTATCATGGTGTAAAATTTCAATTATTTTACACCATGATAACTTATTGAATATCAGCGTGTCTTAAAAAATGATGAAGAGAAAATAATTGGGGTAAGTTGGTAATTTGGATAAACACTTTCTCAAGTCGCTCTATTTCGATGGTAGGAAGAATTTTAAAAATTCATTCTTATCAGGCACATCACTTTTTTCAATATAAGACCTTACACGAAGACGTTTTGTATATAATGTATGGATTTTCATATTTAGTAGGAAACTAATAGTCTTTGGTTGTATCCCCCCAATAATTAAAGCAATCCACCTAAGGTTGTCCTTTGTCACTACAGGAAGTTGTTGTTGCAATCGGGTTAGAATATCATTATGGATATCATTGATGTTACACTCAAGTTCCTTTAAAAACTTTTCAGACTTTAACCCTTTGATTTCCTTAGCTACTCTATTGTATATTTCATTTTTATATGCATCGTTATTGTCGCATTCATAGTAATTCATTGCCAGTTCGCATACTGCATCAATACGATTGCCTAAGATGGTAGAGTGCTGGAGAAATAATTGGAATTCATTTTCTTCAAACTTTTTCTTTTGGAGTGCCAGAAGATTTTCTCTCTCTTTGTGAATAGCTATCTCTTCTTTAAGACTATCAATCTGTTTCTGAAGAGTATTAATTTCAGAAGTCAGGGATGTTTGAGAATTAAGTTGGTTTTTTAGCTTCTCAGTTTCATTTGCCAGGCGTTCTTGGGTTTCAATTTTAGCTTTAAGAAGATCAATTTCGGAAACCAAATTCTTTTTTTCTTGTATTTTTAACTGCAACTCATCGTTTTCAGCAGCTATTACTGCTAACTGGCTCATTAAATCTTCTTCTTTACGCTTATTGCGACTACGGAAAAATAGAATGAGATATATCAATATTGAACATATTAATATCGAAAAAACAATTATCCATCTCTTAGTGCGTTTGAACGATCGTTGCTCTTCCTGAGTGGATTTTAATTTTTGATCTTGATAATTGGTAGCTGTTTCACCGAGAGACTTAAATGTATGTTCTCCCATTATTTTGGAGTAATAAGATATGATTGAGTCTGCATAGCGGTAAGCCAGTTCCCAATTATTTCTAGTACTTTCTATTTCCCTTAATTTATGGATATAATTTATTGAATCATGACGCGAAAATAGATGATTGCTGTAACTCTCTATTAACTCGGCTACAGACTGGTTATTATGTAAATTCAAGGATATTTTGAAGGGAATAAGCAAATTAGTAAGGTATGGAGCATTTGTTAGGGTGGAAATAGAATCAATGAGTCCTTGAACGTGGGAATAGTCTCTTTTTCGATAGTAATAGTATATTTTGTGATACAAACACTCTGCGGCAAGAGCTGAATCTCCTGTCCTCAGTGAAACATTTTTCAAACTGTCTAGCAAGTTGATACCCCTTTCTATAGGAGAACCATCCTCATGAGTAGGAAAATTGAGTGCCTTTGCTTTTTCCAGAAGTGCGTATCGATGGAAAGGCTCTGAATTAGCATGCTTAAAATAAATAGAGGCCTTATCTGCTTCCATTGCGGCATTTTTGCAGTCATAGGTCGACATATATATTTCATAAGCTAAATTATGTACTCTTCCCATCCAGAAAGTGTCTGCAGATTCATGGGCTCGGTCAATGGCTTGCAGCGTTTCCCAGAGAGCCTTTTGGTAATTATGAACGTGACGCTCAGCAAGTCCGGCATAGTAGCGGGCTTTTGTTTCGTTGAGCAAATCTTTCCTTTTATGAAAATATTCCGCAGCTTCATTTAATGCCGAATCCGGCTTCAAGGGAAGATAACATTTATCACGTGCCATCATGCGCAGGAGGGAGTAGCGTGCACGGTCGTAATCCGTTGAAAGGGACGACACATCAGTTGCCTCAATGATTTGTCTTACTGAATCAGGAGCGGTTGCCATCTCCTGTTCCCATAAATCGAGACGAGGATCATTTTCTTGCTTACATCCTGCAAGAATAAGAGTTAGAAATATGAATAAGAGTAATCGAGTTTGCATAATACGTAACCCACAATTAAATAGTCTGCCAAAAATCGGGATACTATTTAGGTGTTTTGACTAATAAAGGTGTTAAAGGGGGTGACCGGGTCAATAGTGTGACCCGTAATTATACTAATCTGTTATGAATCCATACCTTGTTGCTTCATAAGGAGCGTAACTCGGGTCATAGCCTCAGGTTGTACTGTGGAGATGCCTTCTTCGATGCCTTGCATCATAACCATATCTTTAAGTATTGAAAAGTGTTTGAAATTACAAATTTAAATATAAATCCTCTCTATTACAAATTTTCTCAATTCTCAACCCATTTTTTTATTTCCCGGCTTCAGATTCTGTAGAGTGTGGCCACAGTGCGAGCCGTTACTTCAACTTAGATTGATATTTTAAGATGTTAAATTATTGTATTATAGAGAAATAGAATTATAAATAGAAAATTGGTGGCAATTTTTTTTGAAAAAATTTGGTGGTATGGAATCTTTTATATAATTTTGCACTCGCAAAGGGACGCAAAGAGAGTCGCTTAGTGATAACAATGGTGCCATGTCCGAGTGGTTAGGTACCGGTCTGCAAAACCGTTCACAGCAGTTCGAATCTGCTTGGCACCTCAAAAAGGTGGAAAATCATATGATTTTCCACCTTTTTAAGTATAATATGTCAAGGAATTATTGGGATGTGGGCGCGCCAGCCCTACGCCCCAATTAAAGGTAACCACTGGTAATCACAATCATGAATTTACATTGATCCCTGATGACAGCCACCCAGATTTTTTATTGATCAGAAAAACCGAATATAGAGATGCCTAATGAACAGTCGAATATAAAGGAACATGCCACTACGGGAATTAAGAGACCTCGACGCTTCACTGTGTTTATCCATAATGATGACTTCACTACTATGGAATTCGTGGTCTTTATTCTCATGACAGTGTTTAACAAGAACGAACAAGACGCCATGAAGCTGATGCTGGGTGTGCACCACTCCGGTAAGGCTCCAGTAGGCACTTACACCTATGATATTGCCGCCACTAAGGTAGCAAAGGCTACCGATCTGGCTCGTTCCGAGGGCTTTCCATTGCGATTGACAATGCGACCCTCATGAAAAGAATCAAAATGACCTTATGGATAAACCAATAATATATTCCCAGGATGCCACGAGGGTATTCCGAACCATGTTGCGCATCGCCGGGGAAAATCACGATGAATTTGT
>CAZUNU010000083.1:0-12148 GCA_964622105.1 uncultured Sangeribacter sp.
CAAAGGCGACACCGCGACCAACACTCTCAAGCCCGCTACTGTAGAGACCGGCGCTACTGTTCGCGTGCCTCTCTTCGTCAACGAGGGCGAGCTCATCGAGGTCGACACCCGCACCGGTGAGTATGTAGGTCGCGTAAAGGCTTGATACCGTCATGAAGAATCCGTCGGAGCTTCTGTTTTCCATTATCGTGCCGGTATATAACCGCCCGGACGAGATAGCAGATCTTTTAGAGAGTCTGGCCGTTCAGACCGACAAGGGGTTTGAGACGGTGATAGTGGAAGATGGCTCAACGGTTGATTGTAAATCACAGTGTGAGGCTTTCAAAGAGAAAGCCCGCGTGAAATACTACTATAAGGATAATGAAGGGCGAAGTATAGCCCGAAATTACGGCATGGACAGAGCCGACGGAGATTATTTCATCTTCGTCGACTCTGATTGCGTTTTACCCCCCGATTATATCGAAATAGTCCGCTCTTCGCTGAAGAATAATCCCGTGGACTGCTATGGAGGGCCAGATGCGGCACATGAATCTTTCAGCGATACGCAGAAGGCCATCAACTACGCCATGACTTCTTTTCTTACCACGGGAGGAATCCGTGGAGGAAAGGTAAGCATGGAGAAGTTCACGCCACGCACATTCAACATGGGTTATTCACGTGAAGTGTATGACAAGGTGGGCGGGTTCCGCGAGATGTTCAGCGAGGATATCGACATGAGCACACGCATACGTCTTGCCGGGTTCAGCATTACGCTTTTCCCCGATGCCGCTGTATATCACAAGCGTCGTGTAGATTTCAAGAAGTTCTGGAAACAGGTGCATGTGTTCGGTATGTCGCGCATCACGTTGCAGCTTCTTTATCCCGGCTCCATGAAGCTTGTACATTGGCTTCCCGCTGTCTTCACTATCGGGTCTGTTCTTCTGATTCTTTTGGCTATCTTCTGGAAATGGTGGATGATTCTGCCTCTTGTGGCTTACATACTCGCCTTATGGATTTGGGGCATAATCAGCACCCGTAGCCTTAAGATAGGTACTATGGGGGTGGGGGCTGCGCTTGTACAGCTTACAGGCTACGGCAGCGGGTTTATCCGCGCATATGTCTGGAAGATCCTCTTCAGACATGGCCGCGATATCGATGAGGAGATACGTCGGCGTTCACGCCAATAAATCCTGAATGGTTATGGCTCACTACGAAGAAATGGATCTTGTGCCGTCGCGACCGCGCACTGTGAAGGAGTTTGATCCTGATGACCAACCCCGTGAGAAGGCTGAGAAACATGGGTGCGGAGTGCTTTCTGTGCCTGATCTGCTTGCCATCATATTGCGCACGGGCGTCACAGGGATGCCAATAACGGAATTGTGCCGTGAAATCATGAGGCAGAACGGCGGACGCCTTCATCGGCTCGAACGGCGTACCCGACAGGAACTCCGGAGCATAAAAGGCATCGGACTCACAAAGAGTATCCAGATCGAGGCCATCATGGAGCTTATGAGGCGCTATGTGGAAGAGGAGCCCGAGCAGGAACTACCCATCACGTCGTCGGAGCAAATTTTCAAGCGTATGCAACGCAAGATCGGCAATCTTCCTCATGAGGAGATATGGCTTCTTATACTCAGCAGGGCCAATAAGGTGATGCGCGAGATTTGCCTGACAAGAGGAACGTCTACGGCCTCTCTTTTTGACGTACGTCAGGCCATAAAACATGCCATAATGGAAAATGCTGAGGCTGTGGTGCTTGTTCACAACCATCCCTCCGGCAACACGCGCCCGAGCGATGCCGACGACCGCATAACGCGAGATTTCAAAGAAGCTTGCGGATTCATGAAGTTACGCGTTCTCGATCATGTGATAGTGGCAGCCGACAGCTATTATTCTTACCATGATTCGGCTCGTTACCTCTGAAATCAGGAAAAAGATGTAAAAAATCAGGTGTAAATTTGTGAGTGTCACATAAAATTGTTAATTTTGCATCCTGAAAATCGGAAATAAAAAAGTCAATATAAAGAAATGAAAAGAACATTCCAGCCCTCTAACCGTCGCAGAGTAAACAAGCACGGTTTCCGCGAGAGAATGGCCACAAAAGATGGTCGTAAGGTATTGTCACGTCGTCGTGCCAAAGGTCGCGCAAGTCTTACAGTATCAGACAGCATCGCCAGCAAATAATCTCTTGCTAAAGAAAGATAAAAGCAAAGGGCCTTCCACAATCCAAAGTGGAAAGCCCTTTGCTTTTATCTTTCTTTAAAATATATTGTTGTACGAAAAAAAAAGCCCCCGAAGTGCAATACTCGGGGACTCTCGGTCCTGGTCAGTTTCAAATCTGGTATAAGCCCTTTAATAGGACTATGAATGGCCAGGTGTAACCTTTTTAATAATTAGTTGCCGTTGATTTCGCCAGACATGCTTTCGAGAATGTCGATGCTGAAGAGCCAGTAGAGAAGAATGGCGATCAGCACTACGATTCCTATCCACATCCAGACCTTACGGGCATTGTTTTGCTTCATAATCAATTAGCGCTTGCTGATGACATACTTTCAAATAAACCCATGCTGAAGAGAGCGTAGAGGAGAATTGCGATGAGCACCAGAATGCCGAGCCATAGCCAGAGACGATTGTTCTTAGCTGTGTTTTCGCGACGACGGTTTCTTGCTTCGGCTCTCAGTGAGTCGGCGATAAGATCAGAATTAACTGATCCATTGTCTTGTTTGTTTTCCTTGCTGTCCATAACCTTTTATTTTAATGTTTGTAAATAAAACGCCCGCGGGAGCGAATCGGTTCAAAGGATTTGTAAAAAATTTTAACCAAATTTTTTAACTCAAAATGGTATGTCGTTATCACCCGGTCCCGGCATGATGTCGGGCATCGGTCCGCTTCCGAATGGATTGCCAAACGACACGCCGGCCGCTGAAGCTCCGAAAGATGATGCCGTGTCAGGCAAATCAGGATTTCCGAAAGGCACTCCATGATTGCCATCGCTTTCGCCGTTCATCTTCGAACCGAGTTTCACAGGAGCAGTTGCCAGAGTCTCCTGAAGCTCATTGTAGCCTTGATCCCAGTTGTCGAATTTGGCATACTTGCTTATGAATCTCAACTTGACATCTCCCACTGCGCCCGAACGATGCTTGGCCACTATAAGCTGGGCAAGACCCCGTATATCATTGTTTTCGGCATCCACTCCCGAGCGGGTGTAGTATTCGGGTCGATGGATGAAGCAGACAATATCCGCATCCTGCTCGATAGCTCCTGATTCACGGAGATCGGATAGCACGGGGCGTTTGTCTTCGCGCGTTTCCGTACTACGGTTAAGCTGTGAAAGAGCGATGATGGGTATGTTAAGCTCTTTAGCGAGGGCTTTGAGCGAACGGGAGATTGTGCTCACCTCCTGTTCACGGCTGCCGAGCTTCATGCCGGTGGCATTCATGAGCTGAAGATAGTCGATCATGATAAGCTTCACTCCCTTTTCCCTCACGAGCCGCCGGGCCTTGGTTCTCAGTTCAGTGATCGAAAGACCCGGAGTTTCATCAAGATACAGAGGAGCGCTGTAGACGTTTCTTAGACGCGAGTTCAGGCGATCCCATTCCTCGGGCGATAGCTGGCCACTTTTTATCTTCTCGCCCTCTAATTCGGCTATATTGCTGAGCAGACGTTTCACAAGCTGCACGTTGGCCATCTCAAGAGTGAAGATCGCCACCGGAATATTGAAATCAACAGCCATGTTCTTTGCCATGGAGAGCACGAAAGCCGTCTTACCCATAGCCGGACGTGCAGCGATGATGATGAGGTCGCTCATCTGCCAACCGGAGGTCATACGGTCGAGTTCCGTATATCCGGTCTGCAGGCCGGAGAGGCCGCTCTCATTGTTGGCGGCTATCTGTATCTGCTCAAGGGCGAGGTTGATCACAGGGTCGATCTGCGTAACCTCTCTCTTCAGCTGGGTCTGCGATATATCGAAAAGTTGTCCCTCAGCCTCCTGCAGAAGATCATCCACGTCGTTACTTTGGTCGAAAGCCTTTGTCTCAATCTGGGCGGCGAAGCTTATAAGCCTTCTTGCAAGATATTTCTGCGCGATGATGCGCGCATGATATTCCACATTGGCTGCAGAATATACACGGGCGGTAAGTTCAGTTATATGAATAGCTCCGCCCACCTCTTCCAGAGTGCCCTCCTGACGGAGTTGCTCCGTCACTGTCATCATATCGATCGGCCTCTGGTTGAGACCGAGAGTGGTGATAGCCTGGAAGATCTTCTGGTTGACCGGCTCATAGAAACTGTCGGGCACAAGAATGTCGCATACATTCATGTAAGCGTCCTTCTCAAGCATACATGCACCGAGCACCACTTCCTCCAGTTCAATGTCGTGGGGTGGAAGCTTGCCGGCAAGATCCGTGATCTGTTGGATATTATCGTTGCTTTTTTTTGCCATGTAAAGTTATTTTTCAGGCCATATGGCGAGAATCAGGAAAAGGTAAAGCGATGCTCCGAAAGCGAGCAAGGAGGTAGATTTGAGCACATCGTTGAGTGCCTTGCCATGATGGTCGCGGAGGCGTTGCCAGAGGAGAAAATGACAGAATATGTAGCCAAACCAGCCTGCAACCGTGATGCCCGGAGCGAAAGCACCTGCAGAGGCTAATGCAAGCACGGCAATTATGCCATTTATCAGGTAGACGGTAGCCATGGCCCGGCGTCCGAAAATCACGACAGTGGTATGCTTGCCTACAGCCATGTCGTCATCCCGGTCGCGGTAATTGTTAATGATCAAGACGTTGGCCGACATCAGACCGACCGCAAGCGCAGAGCATATGGTCACTCCGGAGAGATGCCAGACCTCAGTCTGGACGTATTCGGTGAAGATCACCGGCACGAATCCGAAGAAAATAATCACAGCTACGTCGCCGAGCCCGTGATGGGAGAGAGGATAAGGTCCGGTGCTGTAGCCCAGGGCGAATAGAGCCACAGCCACACCAACGGCTATGAGCCACCATCCGCCAAAATAAATCAATGAACATCCTAACAGGGCATCGACGGCAAGCAAGGCGAAAGTGGCGCGTTTCATTGCTTCAGGCGAGATGTCGCCCTCAGTCACACCGCGACGGAAACCCTCCCTGCCTTTCTTGTCGAAACCGTTTTTGTAGTCATAATACTCGTTGGCGAAGTTGGATGCAATCTGGGCCCCGATGGCGAAGAAAAGGCATATCAACATCGGCACGAGGGAGAAACCATGATGAAAGATGGCGCAGCCCGTACCGGCTACCACGCCTGCCACGCTCAGAGGGAGCGTGCGTAATCTCATTGCTTCAATCCAAGGATTTGTCATTCATGAAATGTTTTTCCAACAGGGCTGTGAGTCGCGTGGCGGCTTCTTCTATTTTTTCAGCACCTATCAGATTATCTATGTATTTCTTGTCGAGAGCTTCCACTCCATATTTCAGGCCGAGCAGTCCGATTGCGAGAGAGGCGTTGGTGTCGGCATCGCCCCCTTCGTTCACGATCTTCACCAATGCTTCGTTAGGAGATTGGCAATGCCATAAAGCCCATAATGCGGCTCCCATGGCTTTGCGCACATACCAGTATTGGTTCATATCGCCAAGCTCGAAATCCTCAAGCTTTCCGTTCTGAGCAGTCTCAATATAGTCAAGCGTCTCGATATTTCTTCTTTTCACGAGGTCATGAAGAGTCTCATAGGGCACTTCACGGTTTTTCCATAAAATGGAGTTAGCCATCAGGGCTATCACCACAGCCGAAACTTCGCAACGGGGTTTCGGGTGGGTGAGCCGGCAGTTGCAGAGTGCATTGTCTTTCACGTTTTCATTCCAGAGCCCTATAATGAGCGCGCGTCCCAGGTTATCGCTGGGCGACTCTTCATCCTTCATGTCTATCCATACGCGTTTCGCCACATCATATGGATTGTCGAGATAGTCGGGTTGGGAGAGCAGCCAGCGGAGATGAGTTGTGAAGTCGCCTGAATCGGCTTTAAACATCTTGTGGAGACGGCGGGCATAATCCATATGGTCAACGCATCCGCACTCGCAGAGACTGTCGATAAGGTTGAGCACATAGCCGGTGTCGTTGCTCCATTCTCCCCGTTGCCATTGCGACCTATGGGCATCGCGAACGATCTGCTTGTAGTCAGTGAGTTTATCCGGATATTTTTTCTCAACTATCCTGCGGCTCATCAATTCTGTTCCAAGGCCCAGGGCGTCTCCTATTGCAAAGCCAAAAAGGAGTCCGGAAATTCTTGATTTTAATTCTTTGTTCATGAAGTTAAGTTTTAGGTGATCAACAGATGTCGCTAAATAGGAAAAATGGATTGTTCTGTTCCTATGATAGGAGACAAGCTGCCATTATTTAAGTTGAAAGTTAAGATAGATCAGATATATGTTTCGTGGAAAACGAATGTATCTTTTGCAAAATTAACTAAAAAAATATTCGTTGTCAAGAAAAAATGTCTTTTTTATTACGCCTGATTTATCTTTTTTTCTGCTATTCTTCAAGCTTCGAAAGTTCAGGAGTGCCGTTTCGGGTCGTCAGATTCAGATTCTCATTCCCGAGTATGGTTTATAAGCACATTAGATTCAGTTTCTGCGTTTGCGCTTCTTCCTGAAGAATCCGGTCATTATCTCCGCTGATTCAGTTGCAAGCACCCCCGATTCTACAATAGTCTTTGGATGCAACGGCGACATGCCTTCGCCACAAAGACGCGAAAATCCCCGTTTCGGATCAGATGCCCCATAAACTATTCTTCCGATCTGGCTCCATCCAAGAGCGCCGGCGCACATCGGACATGGCTCAACCGTGACGTAAAGGGTACATTGCGGAAGATATTTTCCTCCCAATGCATCCGCGGCCGCCGTGATCGACATCATCTCGGCATGGGCTGTAACGTCGTTGAGTGTCTCCGTAAGGTTGTGGCCCCGTGCTATGATACGGTCTCCAACGGTTATGACAGCTCCCACGGGCACCTCGTCAGCCTCCGCCGCCTTTCGCGCTTCTTCAAGAGCCTGACGCATGAAATATTCATCGCGAGCCCGAGAGGAGGGGGCAGGGGAGTTGAAGGGTTTCATAAAGGAGCTTCTGTATTTTGGTTCACCGTTTCCCTCGCTTCTCCGGAAGCCGACTTGATTCTGTCTGCCACGCGTTCCATCAACCATAGGGGAGTGGAAGTGGCGCCGCAAATGCCGATGCTTTCCACTCCTTCCGTCCATTCCGGTTTAAGTTGCGTTTCGTCAGAGATAAGATATGTATGTGGATTAACCTCACGGCATTTCTCGAAAAGCACTTTCCCGTTGGAACTTTTGGCTCCGCTTACAAACACCACTACCTCATGACCGGCGGCAAATTCGCGCATTTTCTCCATCCGGTTGGCCACCTGGCGGCATATGGTGTCGAAATATTCAAATTTCCCGGTGGTTTTGCGGCGTTTGATCTCCTCCACCACCTGCTTGAAACCTTCAAGCGATTTGGTGGTCTGGGAATATAGAAGAATGTCGCGCGATAGGTCAAGGTTGTCGATCCCGTCAAGATCCTGTATCACTACGGCCTCTCCGTTGGTCTGCCCAACCAGACCGTTCACTTCAGCATGGCCGTTTTTGCCGTAAATCACTATCAGAGGTTTCCTTCCCCCGGCTTTCTCAGCTTCAAGACCCTCTGTATAAGCCTTCTTTATCCTGCGTTGCAACTGGAGCACAACCGGGCAGGTTGCATCTATGATCTTGACGTTGTTGGCGGCTGCTGTGGAATAAGTGCGCGGAGGTTCGCCATGAGCTCTCAGCAAAACGTTGACATCATGCAGTCGCTCAAGCTCCTCGTGGGTAATCGTTTTCAGTCCCTTCGTGCGCAGACGCTCCACTTCTCCGGCGTTGTGCACGATATCGCCGAGGCAATAGAGCTGGCCAGACTTGCCCAGCTCTTCCTCCGCTTTGGTAATGGCTGTCACTACCCCGAAGCAAAATCCTGAATTGACGTCGATTTCTACACTCATCGTTGCCTATGTATTAATTGTGTGGCTCTTTTCCAACGGCCTCCTTAAATCTTTGCATCAGCCATTCCATCTGCTCATCGGGCGACATCTTGCCGTTGTCGAGCTCAATGGCATCATCTGCCTTGCGAAGGGGTGAAACTTCGCGTGTGGAGTCGATGCGGTCGCGTTCCTTCACGTTGGCAAGCACCTCTTCAAAGGAAACATCCGAACCTTTCTCCTTCAATTCCTTGAATCTCCGGCGGGCACGCTCCTCGGCATCGGTGCAGACATAGACCTTGAGCTCGGCATCCGGGAACACGGTGGTGCCGATGTCGCGGCCGTCCATCACTATTCCACGTTCCTTTCCGAAAGCCTGCTGCATGGCTGTGAGTCGTTCCCTCACTTCGGGTATCACTGCCACAGGACTTACAAGTGAACTTACCTTCATGTCGCGGATCAGACTTTCTACGTCTTCGCCATTGAGGAGAGTGTGCTGCACTCCATCAGCACCGGCGGGAGCAAAGCTGACGTTGATATCGGGCAGAGCTTTCACAAGTTCGGCGGTCTTGATTGTTGAATCAGGGTTCACCATATCATGCCTGATAGCATAAAGCGTCACGGCTCTGTACATGGCTCCGGAGTCGACGTAGACGTAGCCGACGCGTCGGGCGAGTTCTCTCGCCATGGTGCTTTTGCCCGACGAAGAATATCCGTCGAGTGCCACTATGATTTTCTTATCCATTTCTTAGGTTTAGAGAAGAGAATTACTTTAAATTTCGAGAAGAGATTCAGGAGAGTTCTGCAAGACGGGCAAGATACTTGCCGATAATGTCAAACTCCAGGTTTACCACTGTGCCCGGCTCTATACAATGGAAATTGGTATGTTCCGAAGTATAAGGTATGATTGCCACGCGGAAACTGTCGGGTTCAGAATCGCATACCGTTAGGCTGACGCCGTTAACAGTGACCGAACCTTTCTCCACCGTCATATATCCTTTCTTCACGAGCGCCGGATCGGCTTTGTAGCGGAATTTGTAGTAGCGGCTGCCGTCGGCATCTTCAATGCTTTCGCAAACTGCCGTAGTGTCCACATGCCCTTGCACGATATGGCCGTCAAGCCGTCCGTCAATTTTCATCGAGCGCTCCACGTTCACCAGATCGCCCGGCTTGAGAAGCCCCAGGTTGGAGCGGTCGAGCGTCTCCTTTATTGCGGTAACGGTATACGTGCCGTCCCCCGGAAGAGAAACTACTGTAAGGCACACGCCGTTGTGGGCGATGCTCTGGTCAATGCGCAGCTCGTCGGCAAACGGGCAACGCATGGTGATATGCAGGTTTTCGGCCTCATGACGGAGACCGGTTACTTCAATTGCGTCTTCAACGATTCCTGAGAACATAACTGTCTTGATTTTTAAGATTAGGGCGACGGGGGCGGAACGCGCCATCACCGGTTTGTGGCCCCTTTATACCGGGGCAACTTCTTGATGTATTTACAAAAATAGTGATAAATTTCGTAATATACAAAATTTGCGCTATATTTGAAGTCATAAACCCATCCATGTGCCTATGAATTCGCTTACACTCCCCCCGCTCATCGGCGGACGCCGTCCTCCTGAGCTTCCCGATGCCCGTCAGCTTTCTATAATAGGTGGAAGCGGAGCCGGAAAAACAAAATTCATGGAAGAACTCGTGCGTCTCAACGATGAGCGCGCCTATTGCATCTCGGCCATAAGTGCTCCCTTCCCTGAGCGGGAGGAGTCGACCCGGCCCGGAAGTATCGACATGCTGTTCAAGGAGGCGGCCGACCGGCAGCCTTATATGCGCACGGATGCAGTGAGCGAACTCGATAAGCTCGTGTATATGCTCTTCACCGATGAATTTGAATACCTCTTGTCCGTGAAGCAGGAATTCCTTTCCCCGGGGCGCTCCGGAAGGAAGCCTAAACTTCAGCCGACACGTCTCGACCGCCTTACGGCCCTTTGGGAAAAGGTGTTCCCCGGCAACCATATTGTGCGCACGAAAGGCACGATGATGTTTGCGACACGGGCGGGAGACGACCTCATATCGGCCGACCGTCTCAGCCAGAGCGAGCAGACTGTGCTCTACTATGCGGCGGCCGTGCTCTACGCCATGCCGGGTGCCGTGATATTTGTTGACACCCCTTCGCTCTTCCTGCATCCTACTGTGCTCAACAATCTCTGGAACTCCATTGAGGAATTACGCCCTGACTGTACGTTTGTCTATAACTCAGTGGATGTGGAGTTCGTGAGTTCACGCACCAGGAATGTGAGCGTTTGGGTCAAGAGTTACGATGCCGAACATCAGGCCTGGGATTATGATGTGCTTGAGCCGGGCGACATGAGTGAGGAACTTTTTGTCGACCTTATAGGCACCCGTAAACCCGTGCTGTTCATAGAGGGAGATATGCGCCATAGCATAGATGCAAGATTGTATCCGCTCGTTTTCCCTGACTGCACTGTGCGCCCTCTCGGTTCGTGCGACAAGGTGATCGAGACCACGCGCACTTTCAACGATCTGAAGAGCATGCATCATCTTGAGAGCCGCGGAGTGGTTGACCGTGACCGCCGAACGGATCCGGAGGTTGAATATCTGAGAAGGAAATCGGTGATGGTGCCCGATGTGGCTGAGGTGGAGAATCTTTTCCTGCTTGAAGACGTGGTGAAGGCCATGGCCCGTGCCAGAAGACGCAACCCGGAGAAAGTTGCCTCCAAGGTCAGGAAAGCTGTGATAGCCGAGTTTAAGCGCCGTTTCGATGAGCAGGCACTCCAGCACGTGCGCCATCGGGTGAAAAGGATGGTGGAATGTAAGATTGATGCCCGTTTCTCATGCATAACGGCAATGGAGACCCACTTGAGGGGCTTGATCACCATGCTTCGTCCGCGTGCGCAATATAATGAGCTGCGATCCGAATTTCAGGATTACATAGCCCGTAGCGATTACGGTGGTATTCTCAAGGTATTTAATCATAAGCCAATGCTTGGCGACAGCGGCGTGGCCAGGATGCTTGGTTACAAGAGCAAGGATGAATACGTAAGCGGGGTGCTTTCAGTGCTTAAGCAGGGCGGACCGGAGGCAGCCATGATCAGGGATGCCGTGCGCCGTTGTTTCCGTGTAGGAGAGCCTATTCAGCCAAAAGAAAAGAAAAACGACCAAAATATGATAAAAATGTCAGGTAAGAAAGGAAAGGGCTATAACAAAAAAGCCCGTTGAGGTGTTAAGTAAGTAGGGATGCAACGAGCATGCCTCTTCTTGTCATGCCTCTTTTCCGCTATTGATTCTTCTCCCGGTATTCACTTCCGGGTTTGAGATTGTTTGTGGCTGTGGCGTGGCAGAATACCCCTTAGAATATATATAATGACATATATAACCCTGACAATTTAATAAAATACATATATTCAGAAGTATGAAAAAACAGTTAGCTATCCTCCGCAATGACCCTTGGCTTGAGCCTTTCGCTCCGGCAATCGAGGGCCGTCATGAAGACGTGATCAGAAAGCTTGATGAGCTCACGGCCAACACCAATGGTTCGCTGGTGGAATTTGCGAATGCCTACAAATTCTTCGGCCTCCATCATCTTCATGAAGGAGGATGGATATTTCGTGAGTATGCCCCAAATGCCAAGGATATCTGGCTGATCGGTACTTTCTCTGATTGGAAGACCACCGATGCCTACCGCCTGACCCGCAAGGACAACGGCGTTTGGGAGATCCGTCTGTCGGAATACTCGCTTCACGATGGCGATCTATTTAAGATGTTTGTTACCTGGGACGGCGGCCAGGGCGAGAGGATTCCGGCTTACGCTACAAGAGTGGTGCAGGATCCGGAAACCAAGATATTCTCCGCCCAGGTCTATGACCCGGAGAAACCCTACGTTTTCAAGGTGAAGAAATTCACGCCCGATACAAAACCTCTACTTATATATGAGTGCCATATCGGAATGGCGCAGCAGGAGGAGGGAGTAGGCAGCTATGATGAATTCCGTGAGAAGACTCTTCCGCGTATTGCAGCCGACGGCTACAACGCCATCCAGATTATGGCTATACAGGAGCATCCTTACTACGGCTCTTTCGGATATCACGTCAGCAGTTTCTATGCTCCCAGTTCGCGCTTCGGCACTCCCGACGATCTCAAGCGCCTTATCGACGAGGCTCACAAACTCGGCATTGCCGTGATCAT
>CAZUNU010000084.1:0-11999 GCA_964622105.1 uncultured Sangeribacter sp.
ATCAGCATTGACATCATAAAGAGCCGACTCAACATCCTCAATATTGATCTTCGTATCTTTATCCAATTTCAAATCGCTGAGTTGTGTGAGAGAGGGATTCGCGAAGGCATACACCTTATAATTACCCTCTTTCAGTATCACGCTGAATTCCCTGCTGACTACGCCGGTAGTTTCTTCCGCCAGTTCCTTCACCTCGGCAACAGTGCCGTCGGACTCCACGAAAGCCACCACGCATGAATGGATAAGCTCGTTGTCGGTCGGTTCACCTTCAAAAGGTACCAAATCTCTGGTAACCGCGCGGCCAGAAGAGGTGAGGCTGCGAGTCGGTGAGGCAGGATGATTCGTGGCCACCTTGAATATTACGGTTGCTTCCGTGCGCAGGTCATCGCCCCCCGCGCCCGGAGTCTCTTCCGAGCAGGAGAAGCAGATGCTTCCCATCACGGCCAGCATCAGCAGCACGAAGCATTTATATAAGTCATGCGTCAGTTTCATTTTACAAGTATTATTCATCCTCATGCTAACATTATCAGTAAATCACAATTAACTCATTGGTCTGTATCTGAGCGACATAATCCGTAACACCTTCCACACTCCCCTCCTCCTTGCAATCAGTCCGGGGCATGTCGGGAAAGAGATGGTTGGAGGGTCTACATCACCAATGTCGGGTGTTTCAGGCAGTTCCAAGGCAGGGCCTCCACCTTCCATTTCACTCCCTGGTCAACGTGAGTCACCGTAAATCTGTAAAGATTGTTTCTCTCTATATTGATAGGCTGGCCCGGTTCGCCATCCTTATAAGTTGCAAATTCAATGTAAGATGTGTATGTCTGTCCCTCCCTGATAAGCGGCACGGCTATACGCGCCTTCTTGATATCATCGCCGGAAGCAGCCGAGTTTTCGGAGTTGTTGCAATCCGTCTTGCCCGTATCTGTCGAGCCAACGTTGCGATATTCCGGCAGATAAGCCACCCACACCGTCTTTGTGGAAGAGGTTCCGGTAGTTTCGCCCTCACCGCCGGCAGTTTCACCCGAGCCGCCGGTAGTAGTGGTCGTGATGGTCATCTTAGTCATACTGAGCGGTTTCTCATCGCCGGAATCATTCATGCCTCCCACCAAATGCAGGAATCCCTGACGGTAATCCGCGTTCCAGCTTCCGTGGTAATAATCCGTCTCGAGGTATGCGCCTTCCGGAGCGCAAAATCCGTAATCGTTATAGTTAGTTATGGTAATAGGCTGTGTGGTGTCAAGAGTAAACGGGTCTTTTGTGTCAAAAATCAGCTCCACTTTCGCTATGGCTCGAAGCATGTTGACGGGTCCGAAATTACCCTCATAAAGCACAGTGGGTTCATTCTTGTTGTTTATCCCGAATTTCACTCCCTTATATTCCTTCACCCCATACATCGGCACGTAGCGGCTCCCCTCCTCTGCAATCTGGAAATTCTTGCCATCCTCAGTGCCCTCAAAATGCTCAAATTGTCCTAACATTTCTGTTCCTCCCGGGCAGCTAAGATCATCTATTGTAGTGATGCCGGTCTTCATTTCCGGATACTTGTTCCAGTTTGCGAGTACCACGATCTTGAAATCCGAGTAAAGAGTCAATATACCCGGCACTTCTCCCGTGAGCGTGTACTCAGTATAGTTCGAGTTTTCCACCGCCTTTATATCGGTCGGAGTAAAAGGCGTGATACAGACATTGTCAGTATCAAAGAAACCTATCCTGTAGTCGCCCTTGGTTATGTCGATATAATTCTCCCATTCAGTGGCATCCTCATATTTTGTGACGTCCTTATATTCATCCGATCCTGAGGTCTGGCCCTCGCCGTCGCTCTCCTGAGCGCCGTTGCGCGTCTCCACGCGGAAACTCACCGACATCTCAGATGCCTTTGACGGTGCATCCGGACCCGATGCACAGCCGCTGAGGGCGATGCACAGGATGCCCGCCAACATCATCGCCAGAGATATGTATGGGTTTGTTGGTTTCATGTGTCGGTTTTGTTTTTTAGTGCATGTTGGTGTCTTCGTTGAGCACCACGCGCCATGAATTTATATAGATTACTGTGTTGATCCAACGGTTGTTATCATCGAGGAAGAAAGTCATCGGATATTCATCCTGACGGTCGAGATATTCCTGGTCGCTCATCTCGCGGTGGCTGCCGGGCTCGTAATAATGGCCTTTCACTAAGAGAGCGTAATCTGTGACGGCCACTGAAAACACCGTATGTCCGTCGTCCTTTGCCTTCACTGTCAATACGGCCTGGCTGTTAGCCATGAGTCGACCGAGAGTGAATTCCGTAACTACCGCGCTCACCGAGCCTTTGTTGTCGCTCTCGTCGCCCTCAGCCTTCGTAGAGTTTACGGAAGCTGTGCCCGAACGCTGCAGCCAGGGGTGATAAGTTATCACGTTATCGGGAAGCACGGCATTATCTGAGGCCATGAGTCCGTTTTTCTCCGTGATCGAGAATTCAAAATCATCTTTGTCGATAGCCGCCCCCGACATATGCTGAAGCACCACTCTCACCACGTTAGTGTTCTTCATCAGGGATACGGTATGTTCATGTACGCCCTCTTCCTGCGTCATGTCCACGTTTTTCAGAGTGCCGTGATAAAGGCGTCCGATGTCCTCGCGGATATGGTGGTCATCCTCGCTGAGGACTTCGCGCTCAATGCGGCAAGTGTGATGCTCAAACTTCGGATCGAGCTCACCTAAGTGATTCACTGTGAAGTGCTCACTGTCTTTCACGCCACACCATGCGAGAATGTCGTATTTGCCCGGGGGCACGTCGCGCAACTCTATTGCGAAATCCTTGGCCTGCTCAGCCGGAACGGCCTCCGACACGGTGCGCACCACCTTTCCGTCTTCATCAAAGAGATAGAGGTTTACGGATGGTACTTCCGCAGGGAAAGCGTCGGCGAATTTCAGGTTATGGTCATAAGTAAAGAGTATGCGCTGCACAGGCTCGCAATCTCCCTCCGGCTCATAAATCACTGAGTCGCACGATACGAAGAGGGCGGCGCCCACAATTCCGGAAAGCACTGAAAAGAGTTTGAGAGATTTCATTATAATTAGAGAGTTATGGTGACGGCACAGTCACATCCGGCCATGCCGTCACCAATGTTTATTAATGCATGTTTACAGTGCTGCTAACCACGCGCCACTTCAACACGTTGATCTTAGCAGTCATATAAGATTTCGGAGCATTATCAGGACGCTCGGGATCAATCGGTTCCTCCGGATCAATAACAGGAGTGCCGAGGCCATAAATCTTACCGACAGCCACTTTATAGACATGGTTACGCACCACACCATTGAGATATTTATTGTTAGAACCCTCCAATCCGGAGAAACCCTGATGGCGGATGGGCATATAGAAATAGGTCATGCCGTCTTTCCAGTACTGAATCTGACGATTGGTAATCTCATTAAGTGTACTTTGTATCTGGGCATTAACTATATTTGTCACTTTGTCCTTAATGTTATCATCAAGTGAGCCTAAAAGATCTGGATAATTTCCTTCACCATCTTTAATATTCAGCTGGGCAAGGTAAGCATTTTCACTACCTGTAGTCAGACGCACCAATGAAAGTTTTTCTGTAAGATTGATTTGTCCTTCCTCCAGCTCTGCATTTTTCTCTTTGGCAACAATATTTGCAATCGCCGCCTTAACTTTACTAACCTCTTCTTCAAGCACTGTAGAAGGGAGAAAATCTTCAATATGATCTAGATGCTTTACAACCTGATTTGCAGCATGGAAGAGAAGATATTCAGCCATCCAGTAGCTTCCACCGAACATAACTAAATCAAGATCTCTTGCCGGTGTATTGGATGGTTCCGTTGCTAATCTATACTTCAGTTTAGCACGAACAAGAAGCTTAGTTGTCTTAGTTGCCTCATTTGTGTTTGCATCGTAATCAGTCGGTGCAGATGTATTGGGGTTGATATATTCAATATAGTCAGCCGCTGCATTAGCTGCCCATGCATTTTTGAGGTCATTCCATTTAGTGTAATTGAAACCGCCTCTGGTCGTTGTGGCTAAGCCAGGCGTAGACTCCCAATAAGAACGCTTATATGAGAAATCATTCCAGGTAAAGTTTGTGATATTATCACTGAACCTATAAGACAATGCTTCATTGTCGAGGTATTTGAGCAAATAAGCATTTTTTGAAGTTACACTTAAACCAATACCAAGGAATTCAGGCACAATGACAATTTTTGTTTCCACACTATTGCCGTTCTGATTTTCCATAACAGAAATCTCCTTTGACTCAACACCAGATGTCTCATCCTTAGTAACATAATAACCACTGAAAGAAGGTTGATTATCAACGTATATCTTAGAGCATACACGCTCTACGTAGATATTGATAGCTTTCTGTTTTCTAGTGTTTGCAAGAGCTGTTTTCTCAGCATCATCCATCTCGCTCTCTGGCTTAGATTTAGTGTAGATATTCTCTGAACCAATGGCAACCGCTACATGAGGAGTGAAATTCTTTTCACCATTATAGCTATTATCATTGATATATGTAGAGTTAGACATTGTGAAGTTTCCCTTCTCTACATCATTAACTGTAGCCTTCTTTACACCTGCATAGTTAGCATAATAATCGAGGAGTTCACCCTTTGATTTTGATACCAGCTTTCCGCTACTCATAAGTGCTGAATTGGGATTAATTACAGCAATCACGCTATCGTAAACTCGGTTACCGGAAAGCTCAATCTCAATGGTGCCAATCGAAGTTACATCTGGATCAGCTTCATCCTCTTCTGTAGGTTTTTTGAATTCTGTAGAAGTGAAGTACTCTGCATCCACACATTCACCTTGACGATTGAAGAAGTAGAAACCTACTCCGTTCACATCATACTCCTTACTATCATCACCGTCTTCATACTCACCGGCTCTTGTATTGCCGGCGGTGGTGACGATGGATACGCTCACGTACTTGTTGCTCTTGGTGAAGTCTTGCTCGTTCGGACCCTGCGGTTCATCTGTCGATGAACAGGCACACAACGTGCACCCTACGCCGAGGGCATAGAATAATTGTTTCATTCTCATAAGTAAGAAAAGTTTTAAAGATTAGATGTTTATGTTATAGTTTGTATTGTTTTGTGCTATACTGTATAGTGTAAAGGGAGGATAAAGGGGTTATAGGAATTTCACCGGCATGTGGGTCTTCCGGATGGTCTTTGCCTCCTCCAGGTTGCGGAGCATCTCGCGGAATTTTTGCGCATGCTCGCTGTTGCCGGAGCGTTCAAGATACTGTGCCGCTTTCTTGTAGTCGCCGCGTGAGAGTGCCGAATTGGCCGCATTCATGTTGGCCGTCTCATCCATCGGATACATCCGTACGGCTGTCTCGAAAATCTCGTAATACTCTTCCGAACCGGGATCGCAAGCGTTGGCCGCTATGAAAAACTCCTCAAGGCTGAGCTTCTGCGGAGCTGTCTGCACAAGCTTCCTGATCTCGTTTGGATCCGTGAATGAGCGGATCACGTATTCAATCCTGTAGTCGGAATGACGCAGACCGGGATAAACCTCTTTCAGAAGATATGCATACTGAGTGGGATAAGTCTGCTTGATTTTCAAGTCTTTGGCATCGGGAGCAAGAGTAGAGTCGATTATGGAAAGGATTCCGGTCTTGTTCTCTATGTCGGAGGCTTCCACCCAGCTGCGGAGCCCGTCCCAGTCTTCCGGCTCAAAGGAGGTCTTCACAATCGAGGCGGGGAAATCGTAGTGACCCATCACATAGTCGCGGAGAGTCTGAGTACGACCCTTTGCCAGACGGGTATTGTTGGAGTAACTGCCTTCGGGTGAAGCGAAACCCTTCAGAGCCACGGATGAAACCGTGCAGTCGGGATCGTTCTTCACAGTGTCGATACTCGCAATGATCTTGGCCAACTCAGCCTTGTTTGAACGATAGTCGGGATAGATCTCGATCTTGTTTACAGGGAAATCCACGTAGGCGCGGCCATCAATGTGGCGGATCTTCTCAGCGTTGGCCTTGGGATGGATATAGTTTTCTACAAAATCGTAGGTCACTTCCTCAACAGGCAGATAATCAAGCAGTGCCACGGGGAAAACCTCGTTTATTTCGGGGCAGGAGTTGCAGCCTGTCACCGATTCGCGGAAGTTGACTGTAGACTGAGCCATCCAGTCCTGATAGTCTACTGTGGCATGATAGCGCATGGGGCCCGATTTACCGGCGCGGAGGAGAGTGGCCGGGCGTTTTGCCTCACTCTGGCGCTCCCAGATAAGCCAGCGGTTGCGTCCGGCTATCACTACCGCCGGAAGCGAAATGCTCTGCTGTGAATCGGCCGAAACAATCTCGGGGACAATTGTCATCTCGCTTATCGACTTGATTTCTATCTCCTTGGGAGCCAGCGTGAAGTCGAGCGAGAGGCAGCTGTCTTTACGCTCTATCTCGATGTCGGTGATCGAGAGCTGCGTAAGGTTCTGCGCGCTCACGGAGCCGATACAGAGCAACAGGAGCAATATGGTGGTTTTAACGTGATTCATTCTTATGTAGAGGTTTAAGTATGAAGTATTTGTCAGAACACATATACGAAATTCAAGGCAGCTTTGGTGAGGCCTACATAGTTGTGGGGGCGGTTTGACTCGATTTTCTTGCCGCAGTCCATGCAACGGAAGCGATCGTAGCGCGTGTAAGACCAGCCTACACCCAACTCGGCTTCCATGCTCCAATGGAGCGAAAGCATCCATGTGTAGCCGTATGCCACGCCTGCGCCGCCGAACCATCCTTGATAACGTGAGTCTTTAAGCTTCGAGAAATCAGTACCTAAGAAACTGAAATTCATATCGATATTGCCCACGTTATACTGGCCGCCGAAGAGATGCACACCGAAGAAGTGTCCGGTGAATCGCTCACAGAGCCAATATCGGAGTTCCGGTTGCACAATCCAATGACGCCATCTGTGGCCATTGACTGTCCAGCCATTGAAATTTCCACTTATATCCACGCTCCACTTGTTGTGCAGAGGCAGTTCCAACCCCAAATCAGGACTAAGGGTTGCATCGCTAAGAACATTGGTCTTGAGCGATACCTGTGCGGCCGCTGTGGACGCTACCGACAGGAGTAATCCGACCATAAACTGGAGTTTCATTATAGGCGAACTGTTAATTTTGTTAGGTCCATAAAACTCAAAAACGCCTCTGCTCTCGTGCAGAAGTCGATAATCTTCTCGACGGCAAAATTATATCACGAATTCGGAATGTGTTATAAAAAATCGGCGTGTCCTATCAAAATTCAAGCATAAACAACATTTCTGATATAAAATGCAACAAATCTTATCTACAAAGTATATATTTTTTATTAATCAGCCATTTATATCACGGTTATTTTTCCTCCTCCCCTCCCTGGGACCGTAAGCCTCCGGCTTGCGCCAAGCGATTGAATGGGGCCGCAAAAAAAATCGGGAGGTACGCCACCAAAGGAATTGGCGGTATACCTCCCGATAAACTGCTATGAATCTCTTTCGCGAGAATCCGTTATTTCACGAAAGAAGCCAGTCGGGTGAAAAATTCCGGATCCTCGCCAACGGTGAGATCCACAAGTTTTCCCTCCGGATTGATGATCGCTTTCGTGGGGAATCCATCGATTTTATACTCAGTATAAAGTTTGCGGTCGTTGCCGTTGTAAAGATTGAGCCACGGCAACTCGTGCTTCTTCACTCCCGCGCGCCATTCAGCCTCCGTCTCGTTGCAGTCGATGCCGATGATCTGGATCTTGTCGCCATACTGCTCATAAGCCTTCTTGAGTGCCGGGAAACCCTTGATGCACCAGCCGCACCAGCTGCCCCAGAAATCGAGCACCACCCATTTGCCACGGAAATCAGAAAGGCTCACTTTCTTGCCGTTGAGATCGGGGAGGGTGAAATTCGGGGCAGTGATTGTGCCTGAAGCCACCTCGGCCTTACGGGCAGCCTCCTCCTCGCGTGCGTTAAGCATCTCCTCAACCTGACGGTTGTAGAGTTCGGCATAGGGCATGAGGATCGACTTCCTGGCCTCGGGAGTAAGGTTGTCGTAAGCGGCCTTGAATTCATCGCCGCTGAGATCGGTGATGATGAAGGGCACTGCCGGACTCTTCGGATTATCTGCCACAAACTGCTTCAGCGTGGCATCAAAACGGTCCATGATGGCCTGGGCCTGCTCCTTCGAAACATTCTCGTTATTGTTCACGAGATCCATATATTCCTTCTGGATGGCACGCGTCTTGGCGCCCAGGGCGCTCAGGTCTTCCATCAAGGCTGTGCCCTTCACGTCGTAGTTCAGCGGTTCGAAACTGGTGATCTCCACAAGGAGGGTCTCACCGGGAGCCGCGTAGAAATCCGGCTGATAGCGTGTGGCCACAGGGGGTTCGATGTTATATCGCGCAGCCCCCGAGGGATCAAGCTTCAGCTCGGCCACGCCATCTTTCACGTCAATAGTGTCGTAGATCACCTTGAGGTCTTCCTGTTTCTTGGCATTGAAGATATTGTCGATGGTGACGTGGCTCACCACGATGGTATTCTCCTTGTAGTCTTTGGGAAGCTGGATCTTCACGCCTTCAGCTTCGGCTGAGCACGACGCCAGGATCAATCCGGCGGCAGTTAATACAAATACATTTCTCATATTATAAAATTTACAGGCGCTGCAGTGCGTCACGCCATATTATACTTTAACGTATAAACAATCTTTCGCGATTTTTTACTAAATTTGCCATTGTTTTTTGAGATGAAAAGCGGCGGCTGGGCTCCTGTTCATCCCAAGATACTTACCTTAATATTACATACTCATTATTTTATAACCCATTTTCATCATGAACACCTCAATTTCATTAGCCGGCGCAACACCTAAGCCGGCAGCCGGGACAGAAGCGATCCCCAAAAAGGAACGCATCGTGTTTCTCGATTATCTGCGTGTATTCGCATGTTTCCTCGTAATCCTCGTCCATGCCAGCGAAAACTATTACGGAGCCGGAGGAGAATCAGACATGGCCGGACCCATCTCCCTGCTCCAGAACGAAACCGACCGTCTCTGGGTGTCGGTCTACGACGGGTTCTCGCGCATGGCCGTGCCTCTCTTCTTCATAGTCTCTGCATTCCTGCTTGCCCCGATGCCCAAGCAGATGACAATGGGGCAATTCTATCGCCGGCGCTTCATCCATATCCTTCCCCCTTTCTTTATCTTCATTATCCTCTACAGCACCCTCCCCGTGCTCTGGGGACAGATCGACGGCGCCACATCGGCAAAAGACCTCTCGCGAATCCTGCTCAACTTCCCCACTACGGCAGGCCACTTCTGGTTTATGTATCCCCTCATCAGCATCTACCTCTTCATACCTATGATCTCCCCCTGGCTCGCAAAGGCCACGGCCAAGGAGGAACGTTTCTTCATTCTCCTCTTCCTGCTCTCCACCTGCATGCCGTTCATGTCGAGGGCGTGGGGCGAGATCTGGGGACAATGTTTCTGGAATGAATATCACCTGCTCTGGTATTTCTCCGGTTATCTGGGCTATCTCGTGCTCGCCCACTACATCCGCGTGCATCTCACCTGGAACCGTCCGACGCGCCTGTATGCCGGAATAGTGATGCTGATTGTAGGCGCGGCAGCCACGATATGGTCGTTTTACGTGCAGGCCATTCCCGGCGAACTCATCGACACGCCCGTGCTCGAGATAGGCTGGGCATTCTGCACCCTCAACGTCGTGGTGCTCACCACCGGAGCCTTCCTCCTCTTCACCTGCATCACACA
Source organism: uncultured Sangeribacter sp. (assembly GCA_964622105.1). Classification (GTDB taxonomy): domain Bacteria; phylum Bacteroidota; class Bacteroidia; order Bacteroidales; family Muribaculaceae; genus Lepagella. Next base: position 9,740 of record CAZUNU010000084.1, read on the forward strand.
GAAGAAAGCCTCCCCGCTGCTGGTGAGGGCATCCAAACTGAGCTTCGGCATCTATCTGATGCACATCTTCTGGCTCGGGTTCTGGGTGAGCGTCTTCAAGGGGACTTATGCGTTGCCCACTGTGGCCGCCATCCCTGTGATTGCAATCGTCACATTCATCTGCTGCTACATCACATGCCGGCTCATCGCCCTCTTCCCCGGCAGCAAATGGATCATCGGTGCCTAAAACTCCATCCATTATAAATCATCCATATCATTTATGGACTATTCAAGCGTAATTACCAATCTATACGATGATTTCAAGGCAAAGAGGGGCCTCGGCAAACCGGCCGACTATATTCCCGCTCTTGCAGAAGTAGATCCGCTCCATTTCGGGATATCACTATCAACTCTCGACGGCCTGCAGTGTGACGCCGGAGATGCCTCCGACAAATTCTCCATCCAGAGTATCTCGAAGGTGTTCACTTTCGCTATGGTCATGGGCCGCATAGGCGATGAGATATGGGAATCGGTGGGACGCGAGCCCTCCGGCAACCCTTTCAATTCGCTCGTGCAGCTTGAGCATGAGCAGGGCATCCCGCGCAATCCCTTCATCAATGCCGGCGCGCTTGTGGTGACCGACCGCCTCATCTCGCTCTACGACCGTCCGAAGGAGGCTTTGCTCGACTTCATCCGCTCACTCTGCGGCAATGAGGACATCTACATCGACCAGCGCATCGCCCGCTCGGAGCGTGAACATGCGAGCCGCAACATGGCCCTCGCCTATTTCATGAAGAGCTTCGGCAATATAAAGAATGACGTCGACACATTGATCGACGTCTACTGCAGCCAATGCGCCATATCGATGAACTGCATCGACCTTGCCCGCTCCTTCCTTTTCCTCACCAACAGGGGCGTAAATCCCTTCACGCAGGAGAGGATTCTCACTGTGAGCCAGGCTAAGAGGCTCGGGGCCGTGATGCTCACCTGCGGATTCTACGATGAGTCGGGTGATTTCGCTTTCCGCACCGGGCTCCCCGGGAAAAGCGGCGTAGGCGGAGGCATCGTGGCCTACATGCCGGGCAATCTCTCCATAGCCGTATGGAGTCCCGGCCTGAACCGCCACGGCAATTCGGCCCTCGGCGTCGAGACCCTCGAACGTTTCACCACCGACATCGGCAACTCCATCTTCTGACACCCCTTCAGTTTACGCAAGTGCTACCGTTGGCGCAAGCCGGAGGCTTACGATCCTATTCTCCTGGGACCGTAAGCCTCCGGCTTGCGTACACAAATGACTGGCCAAATAATTTGCCTTGCGCATACAAATGACTGGCCAGATGATTTGCCTTGCACCTAACAAATAACCGACCCAATACAATAATAGTAGCAATGCTTACTTACTTTCTACCTCTTTGGGTTTTCTATGCTTTATCGGCTTGGTGATCCAGAATGATACGCGGATCAGTATTATGGCTGAAAGAGCCACTGCGGCGCCGGTCCATGCCGGATCAAGATACTTGCGGAGCTGCATGTACTCAAAGAGCACGAAAGTAATCACACATACCACGTAAAGCACATAGCCCAATACCGACGACATGTCGAAACTCCTGACAAACAATATTCCCAAACCAAATATGGCCGTTAGCGACCAGAATAATATTTCCATAATTCAAATTGTAATTTCTATACGTTTTCTCAATAACCTTTACTTAGCCTCTGTAGGTTACAGCTGCCGGATTCCATTTGTTGATCGGGGTATGGGCCATCTTCACATAACCGATAGGAATCACATTGAAGGGCACGAAATCCTCAGGAATCTGAAGGATGCCGTAGACGGTTGTCATACGGTCTTGATGAGGGTAAAGTGCTGTCCAGACGCTTCCGAGTCCGAGCGCATGAGCGGCAAGGAGAATATTCTCGCTCGCAGCCGACACGTCTTGGATCCAAAGTTGGGAATCGTCGCCCTCCAAGAAACGGCTCTTGTCGCCACAGACCACGATGGCCGCTCCCGCCTCATTGGCCATATGGCAGTAAGGAAGCGCGGCCGCAAGCTGCTGAAGCAGACTTCTGTCAGTCACCACCACGAACTGCCAGGGCTGACGGTTTACAGCCGTAGGAGCAGCCATAGCTGCTTGCAGGATAGTCTCGATATCATCGGGATCCACCTCCTTCGAGGGGTCAAACATTCGGTCGCTCGTGCGGGTCATTATATTATTGATAATAATCTGCGCCTTCTCCTTATCAGAGATAACATTCTCCTTGCCGGAGATAGCATTACTGC
>CAZUNU010000085.1:0-11906 GCA_964622105.1 uncultured Sangeribacter sp.
TAATTTGAGAAGTTAAACCTTATCACGCCGATGGTGATGGTTATCTTGGGAAAGCGGGAGAGTAGGTAATCGCCCCCTTAGAGAGAAGGCATCCAGACAGGATGCCTTCTTTTTTTATACCCATACAAATTTTCGTACCTGCACAAAAGAATAGGATCGTAAGCCTCCGGCTTGCGACAGGTGCCGACAAAGCTGTGATCTTAAGCCTCCGGCTTGCTACATGCGATAGACAACCCGGTGTCGCAAGCCGGAGGCTTACGATCCTAATCGAGCGATACCAGAGGTTATAGCGTAGGATTGAGAGACCAAATTGCTTTGTGATGTTCGCGGAATTCATTATCTTTGTTGTGTCTTTGGGATGTTGATAGCATTATGGATTCCGGGCTATTTTCATCTCTTGCTATATAACTATTGGAATTTAACAACTGGAATCCTTCTTACTAACATTATGAATCGGATTTTCCTGCTAACCCTTTTAGGCGCCATGGCTTCCGGTGCTCTGGCTGACGAAGCTCGGCTGCTGCGTTTCCCGGCAGTGAACGGTGATCAGATTGTCTTCTCCTATGCAGGCGACCTCTATTCTGTTCCCAAAACCGGTGGAGACGCCAAACGCCTGACTTCTCATATCGGTTACGAAATTTTTCCGCGTATCTCACCGGATGGAAAGGAGATAGCTTTCACCGGCCAGTATGACGGCAACACTGAGGTTTATCTTATCCCTTCCAACGGAGGTGAGCCTCAACGTCTCACTTACTCTTCAACTAATTCACGTGATGACCTTGGCGACAGAATGGGACCAAATAACATGGTGCTCACATGGTCGCCGGATGGAAAGGTGGTTTATCGTAACCGTATAGGCGACAGTTTCCAGGGACAGCTATGGACCATAGGTACTGAGGGTGGCATGCCTGTTCAGATTCCATTACCTGAAGGTGGTTTCTGCAGCTTCTCTCCTGACGGGAAAAAGATGGCCTATAACAGAGTGATGCGAGAATTCCGCACTTGGAAGTATTATCGCGGCGGTATGGCCGACGACATCTGGATTTATGATCCGGAATCTCAGACTGTAGAAAACATAACCTCAAACGTGGCTCAGGATATTATCCCTATGTGGATTGGCGATGATATTTATTTCATCTCCGACCGCGACAACACGATGAATCTCTTTGCCTACAATACGAAAGATAAAACCACACGGAAAGTAACTGATTATAGTGATTACGATATCAAGTTCCCAAGTTCCGACGGCAAAACTATAGTTTTTGAGAAAGGAGGTTACCTATATCACTTTGATCCGGCAAAAGGGGCCCCTGAAAAAGTCAACATCAGTCTTACTTCCGACAATACATTGGCTCGCAAAGAGCTTAAGAATGTAGGTCGCCGGATCACTTCGTGGTCTGTGTCTCCAGGTGGACATCGTCTTGCTATCACGGCCCGTGGAGAAGTGTTTGACGTGCCGGTAGGAAAAGGCGTGACACGCGATATAACCAGAACACCCGGCTCCAACGACAGAAACGCCCAGTGGAGTCCTGACGGTAACTGGATTGCCTATATAGGCGACGGCACAGGTGAATCCGAGATCTATCTCCAGAATCCCCAAGGCGGTGCTCCTGTGCAGCTGACCAAAGATAACGATACCTACATCCGCACTTTCGAATTCACTCCCGACAGCAAGCAGATAATCTACAGCGACCGCAAGAATCGTCTCGTGGCAGTAGATATTGCAACCAAGGCAAAGAAAGTGCTCATGCAGAATCCGGAGGGTGAGTTCAGAGGCTATGTGGTTTCTCCCGACAGCAAATGGATTGCCTATACCAAGTCAGGCTCCAACGATGTGAACGTCATTTACCTTATGAATCTTGTTACGGGCAAGGAATATCCTGTGACAGACAAATGGTATAATTCCGGCTCACCGTTGTTCAGTGCCGACGGCAAATATCTTTATTTCTCCTCCGACCGCGATTTCGAACCTATTTACGGTCGCCTCGAATGGAACCATGTATATACACGCATGGGCGGTCTCTACGTGGCGTTACTCAGTGCTGACGAGCCCTCTCCGGCTCTTCTTAGCGATGACGCTGACCCTGTTAAGAAATCCTCAGATGCAGCTGAACCCAAGGCAAAGGATGGCAAAGCTAAAGCCGGCTCAGTTGCGCCGAAAGGCGTAACCGTAGCCTATGATCCCGAGGGAATAGAGAACAGAATCCTCAAGCTGCCGTTCAATGCCGGTTACTACCGTCCGATTTACGGAGAGGGCAGCAAGGTATGGTATTCCGAGGGAGGTGGCGTCAAGGTGTATGATTTTAAGAATGGAAAGGCGGAGACAGTAGCCGAGGGCGCGAGCATGGAAGTGGCCGCCGACGGCAGAAAGGCTGCGTTCCGTCAGAAAGGACAGTTCTACGTTACTGATTTCCCTACCATGAAGGCCAGCCTGAAGGATCCTGTTGACCTCTCACGCCTCGTGGCTGAAGTGGACTATGCTCAGGAATGGAATCAGATCTACGATGAAGTATGGAGAGCCTTCAGGGATGGATTCTATCTTGAAAACATGCATGGCGCCGATTGGAACGCTATAAAAGCTAAATATGCCGAGCTTCTTCCTTATGCCAAGACCCGCTATGATCTGAACTACATCATTGGCGAGATGATATCGGAGTTGGCTTGCGGTCACGCTTACGTCAATCCGGGAGAAGTGAAGGGCATCGACAGAATTTCGATGGGTTTGCTCGGTGCAGAGCTCAGCCGCGATAAGAGCGGATACTTCAAGATCGACAAGATTATCCCCGGCGCCGTCTACAGCAAGGATCTGCGCTCCCCGCTTGAGGAACCGGGACTCGGTGTGAAGGAGGGTGATTACATTATTGCCATTGACGGAGTGCCTGTGACGGAGACCACAAATATCTACTCCATGCTGGTGGGTAAGGCTGATGTGCCGGTGGAGCTGACTGTCAACACTGCCGCGAAAGAGCAGGGAGCACGCAAGATTGTGATCGAACCGATTTCCGATGAATCTGCATTACGTCATTACAATTGGGTTCAGAACAATATCAGACGAGTGGAAGAGGCCACCGATGGTAAGGTAGGCTACATCTATATCCCCGACATGGGTGTTGAGGGCCTTAATGAATTCTCGCGTTACTTCTATCCTCAGCTTGACAAGGAGGCGCTGATTATCGACGACCGTGCAAACGGTGGTGGCAATGTATCGCCCATGATCATCGAGCGCTTGCTCAGAAATCCCTACCGTCTGACCATGAGCCGCACCTCAACTAAGACCGGAACTATCCCCGACGCTACACACGTAGGCCCTAAAGTGCTTCTGATCAATAAATATTCCGCATCCGATGGCGACCTTTTCCCCTGGAGCTTCAAGGCCAATAATCTCGGCACAGTGATCGGCACACGCACATGGGGCGGCATCATCGGCATCAGTGGCTCGCTTCCCTACATGGATGGCACAGACGTGAGAGTACCCTTCTTTACAAACTATGATGCCAAGACGGGCCAATGGATTGTAGAGAATCATGGTGTGGATCCGGATATCCTGATAGATAATGATCCTATCAAGGAGCAGGCGGGGATCGATCAGCAGCTTGAAAAAGCCATTGAAGTGGCTTTGGAGCAGCTGAAGGATCGCAAGCCACTTCCCGGAGTTCCCGCACCGAGAACCTTCAAGGACCTCGGAGTCGACAAGTGATATTCACTCAGAGCCTAATCAAGATATCAACTCAACAGCTTGTGAAACTACAGGGCCGAGACGATTTTTTCGTCTCGGCCCTGTTATTCTTCAGAGTAAGCCCTGTCTTGTATGCCAATCACTGCCGGATCGGTCAGACGTAGCGTGAAAAATCTACTTTACGCATGTCGCCACACTCCTGATACGTGTGATGCAGGGCATAGGCTGCGCGTAGATTGTGGGGCATATGGCCTCCTGTGGCTAATTTAAGGTAATCCCACATTATCTCTTTGTAATCCGGATGAACGCAATTCTCGATTATATGGAGAGCACGCTGACGCGGATCCTTGCCACGGAGATCTGCCACTCCCTGCTCCGTCACTATCACACGGGCGCAATGATCCGTGTGATCCACATGACTCACCATAGGCACGATTGCTGAGATACGTCCCCCTTTCTGAATGGAGGGGCAGAGGAATATGGAAAGCCACGCATTACGGCAGAAATCACCGGAGCCACCTATTCCGTTCATCATGTAGGTGCCGTTGACATGCGTGGAATTGATGAAGCCGAAAATGTCACATTCGAGAGCCGTGTTCATGGCTATCAGGCCCAGACGGCGCACGATTTCAGGATGGTTGGATATCTCACTGGGGCGCATTAGCAACTTATCGCGGAAGAATTCAATCTCATCCATGAAATGTAGCATGGCATTGTCGGAGAAGGCGAATCCGCACGTAGATGCGAAACTACATTTGCCTCGCTCCATCAGATCCATCACGGCATCCTGCACCACTTCAGTAAACATCTGGAAGCGTGGTATCCCCGGATGTTCGGCCAGTCCGTAGAGAGCTGCATTCGCCACATTTCCCACACCGCTCTGTATCGGAAGAAATTCCGCCGGAATGCGTCCGGCCTTAATTTCACGAGCCAGGAAGTCGGCTACGTTGAAGCCTATGGCGCGTGTGATGTCGGTGAGTTCAGTGAAAGATTTGATGCTCTCCGATTCATTGCTTGGCACGACCCCGATGATTTTCTTAGGGTCGATGTGCAGAACCGGGTCACCGATACGGTCAGAGGGTTTATATATAGGTATCTCCTTGCGGTTGGGAGGGTCAAGGGGCACGTAATTGTCGTGGAAGCCGCGGAAGGAGGTCTTGTAGTAGGAGCTGTATTCAATGATCACCTTTTTCGCCATCTTGGCGATTGTGGGGCTCTGGCCCAGACCGGCACCTAAGATCACCTCTCCCGAGGGATTCATCTCCGTCACCTCAATTATGGCCACGTCAATGTCGCCGATGAATCCGTAGCGCATGTCTTGGGTGACATGGCTGAGATGAGGGTCGTAAAAGTTCATTTCCCCGTTGTTGGCCGCCTTTCTTGCATCCGGCGCACCCTGATAGGGCATACGTTGATTGATTGCTTTTGCACGTGAGAGAGCGCCGTCTACATAATCGTTGGTGGAAGCGCCGGTATAAAGATTGATCTTGAAGGGTTTTCCCTCCTCATGGTATTGCCTTGCCTTCTCGGCGAGCGCCACAGTTACAAGCTTTGGTGTCCCTGATGCCGTGAAGCCGGAAGTGGCGACATTGTCACCATTATTGATATGGCTTGCTGCTTCTTCGGCTGAAATAAATGGGAAACTCATTTGTAACGTATCGAATTTAATGGTAATTTTGTACAAATTTACTTATATTATTCCATTCTATTGATATATGGAACCGTTTTTTTTACCGAATAAGGATAAAAATGGCACAGATTCTAAAAAAGTGCGCATCGAGACATACGGCTGCCAGATGAACGTGGCCGATTCGGAGGTTGTGGCCGCCATGATGGGCATGGCCGGTTATGAGCCTACAGAGACTGACGAAGATGCGGCGGCTGTGCTTTTAAATACATGCTCCATTCGTGAGAATGCCGAGCAAAAGATCTATTCACGCATAGCCTACTGGAATTCCTTACGTAGGAAATTGGGTCGCAATATCATCATCGGAGTGATCGGATGCATGGCTGAGCGCCTCAAGCAGCAGCTGCTGGATGAATATGGCGTGGATGTCGTGGCAGGGCCTGATGCCTATCTTGATTTGCCGAATCTTGTGGCTGCGGCCGAGACAGGCTCCAAGGCAATGAACATTGAGCTTTCCACCACTGAGACTTACAAAGATGTGATGCCAAGGCGTCTCGGAGCTTCCTCCATCAGTGGCTTCATATCCATCATGCGTGGATGCAACAACTTTTGCTCTTACTGTATCGTGCCATATACCAGAGGACGTGAGCGTAGCCGTGAGCCAAAGAGTATACTGCACGAACTTGATGATCTACGCCAGCGTGGATTCAAGGAGGTGACTCTCCTCGGGCAGAATGTCAACAGTTATAATTATGTGGGAGAAGACGGGCAGGTGACAGATTTCCCGGCTCTTCTGGCTATGGTGGCAGAGGCGGCTCCCGACATGCGTATCCGCTTCACCACCTCTCATCCGAAGGACATGAGCGACAAGACCTTGGAGACCATGGCTTCGTATCCCAACATAGCGCGCCATATACATCTGCCGGTGCAGAGTGGCAGCAATGAGGTATTGAAGCTGATGAATCGCAAGTACACCCGTGAATGGTATCTCGACCGCGTGGCTGCCATCCGCAGGATTCTGCCGGATGCAGGACTCTCGACCGACCTTTTCACCGGTTTCCACAACGAGACAGAGGAGAATTTCCAAGAGACACTTGAGCTCATGAAGGAAGCCGGATTCGACTCAGCTTTCATGTTTAAATACTCAGAACGCCCCGGTACGTATGCCTCCAAACATCTCCCCGACAATATTCCGGAGGAGGTGAAGATAGAGCGGCTCAACCGCATGATAGCCCTTCAGAACGAACTTTCGGCCGAGAGCAACCGCCAGGACATAGGCAAGGAGTTTGAAGTGCTTGTGGAAGGAAGATCAAAGCGTAGTGCCGAGGAATACATCGGTCGTACCAGCCAGAACAAGGTGGTGGTCTTCCCAAAGGGAAATACAAAGCCCGGTGATCTCATCAAGGTGCGCATCACCGACTCCAGCAGTGCCACACTCCGCGGCCAACAAATCTAAACAAAATCACTAATATTCTGAGAGCCGGGCGTGCAGACGTCCGGCTCATTTTCTATGTCACGTGTCTTGTTTTGGTGAGAAAGATTATATCCCGATTCTTGCCATAGTTGTATTCAGGACCGTTTCGGTGCTGTTGATGCCACATTTGTTATACCGGATGCACGGTTTTTTATACCCCCTCTTGGCATAATTATGTAAATTTGCGTAAATTGACACCTTTTCCCTTTTTCCACTCATTACTACCTTAAAGTATTTAACCCACATGAAGTGTATCAAATGTTTTCTACTGCCTCTTATGGCGACGCTCACCACAGCCTCTGCTTTGGGAGCAATACGGGAGATAAAAGTCACCGACAAATATCTCCATATTCCTGTGTCGCATAGCTGCGACAGAATCCGCATAACTATGGAGGCTCCAGGGCTTGACGAGATGCCGATTAATGTGCGTCTCACAGACGGCACTCCGGACTACTGGGTGTTTAAAGATGTCTCCGCATTAAAGGGCAAGAAAATCAAGATTGTCTATCCTGATGACGCAAAAGGTATAGAAAAGATCACACTTGCACCCGACATACCCGATGCTGAAGGCATTTATAGGGAGATTAACCGCCCCCAATTCCATTTCACCACACGGCGGGGATGGATAAATGATCCGAACGGCCTCATATATAAAGACGGTGAATATCATCTTTTCTATCAGCATAATCCCTATGAACGTGATTGGGAAAACATGCATTGGGGACATGCTGTAAGCCCTGACCTCATACATTGGACGGAACTTGCAACTGCGCTTCATCCTGACACTATCGGCACTATGTTTTCAGGCTCTGCCGTAGTTGATTATGACAATACTTCCGGATTCGGAAGCAAAAAGAATCCGCCAATGGTGGTGGCTTATACTGCTGAGACAGGAGATCGCCAGGTGCAATGCATTGCCTATAGCCTCGACAACGGCCGTACATTTACCAAATACAAAGGCAATCCCGTGATCGACAGCAAAGAGATCTGGGATTCACGTGACACACGCGACCCAAAACTCTTGCGTTACGGTGATCACTGGGTGATGGTACTGAACGAACGGGACGGACATTCTTTCTATACTTCCGACAATCTGCGTGACTGGACCTACAAAAGTCATGTAAGCGGTTTCTGGGAATGTCCTGATCTGTTTGAACTATCCGTAGATGGGGATGAGAATAATAAGATGTGGGTTATGTATGGAGCTTCCGGCACATATATGCTCGGAAATTTTGACGGCGAACGCTTCACACCCTTGTCTGGCAAACACTGCTACACACGTGGCACACTATATGCCGCACAGACGTTCAATAATATTCCGGCAGAGGATGGGCGACGTATACAGATCGGCTGGTCGCGCATTGGCCACCCGGGCATGCACTTCAATGGCATGATGTTGCTGCCAACGGAATTGACTCTACACTCTACTAAAGACGGTGTACGACTGGTGAGCAAGCCGGTGAAGGAGGTGGAATCGCTCTGTACAGCGGAGGGAAGCTGGACCGATCTTACCCAGCAGCAGGCCAATGAAGTCATGATTCCCTTTGCCAATCCTGACTGTCTGCGTATGCGTGTCACCCTTCAGTTGTCTCATGCTACAGATGCACGCATCACTTTAGGACGCCAGAATCTATTGGATTACGACATGAACGGCACTACCGTAAACGGGTGGTTTTATTCACCACAGGATCCTACGAGCACTGAGATCACAGCAGATATCTACATCGACCGAACCTCTGTGGAGGTATTTATTGACGGTGGTATATATTCCTACTCCATGAGCCGCGATCCAAGAAATCCTGACGACCGGTTCCTTTTCCATGGTAACCGAGTCACTGTAAAGTCGCTTGAGGTGTTCGACATATCCTCCATCTGGACTTCTTTGTAATCTTCACACTTATAAATTGACCACACTTATAACCTAAATTAAATTGTTTGATCATGAGAATCCTTTCATATAGGAGAGTGAATACTTGTTATTTGTTGGTTGCAATAGCGTTTGTGTGCCTGTTTTTCGACACAGCCAACGCTCGCAAAAACGGAACACCTCAGTCTAAAGTGAGTGTCGAAACGTTGCTGAAAGACATGACCTCGGCAGAAAAACAGGCACTATATCCAGATCCTATCTACAGTTGCCGTCAGCAGAGCAGCTACGACCGTGCATCGGTATCACCTCACGCTCCGGGCTGGTTTGCCAATAACGATGGATTCGGTATAATACGTACAGATACAATCGATGGCCGTATAGAAAAGGTCTTGTTTGATCAGGCCGGACCGGGTGCGATAACCCGCATATGGCTTACCACTCTTGACAAGCGAGGCACCATGCGTTTTTATTTTAATGGTAGCCAGGAGCCGGGATGGGTAATCGACAGCTATGACTTGATGCATTGCAACGTGCCCGGCATAGGAAAAGGTCTTCTTCAGGCCCATACAAGTTATGAAGCCGAGGGTAAGGGAGGCAATACGCTTTTCTTGCCGATTCCATATTCCCACCATTGTAAGGTGACTTTCGAGGATGCCGAGGGTGTGGCACCCACACCAAAGTACTATCAATTCAATTATCTCACCTATCCCGACGGAACCATGGTGGAGAATTTCTCTACCGATGTAATCCAACGGGCTGCTCCTCTCATAGCTGCTGCAGACAGTATCCTTCTGGCCCATCCTTCCCTGCCGGAGAAGGGGGTGCGATCATTAAAACGGTCGGAGAATCTGACTTCCGGGAAAACGCTTTCCATAGCTTTGCCCGGTGGAGAGAAAGCTATCTATAGAATCAAATTTCATGTGGAGGATATGGGTCAAACCGATACATACGGAGAGTTGATGCGCAGACTGATTTTCACAGCCGAATTCGATGGAGTTGAGACGGTATGGGTTCCTTTAGGCGATTTCTCAGGTGGTGGCATGGGTGCTCCCGAAGTAAAGAGCTGGTATCTTTCGTCAGACGGGAAGGGTACTATCGAAAGCTACTGGCTTATGCCTTATAAAAAAGAGGGAAAAATAGGGGTCACTAATCTGTCAGACATCAAATGTGTAGTTTCCATAGAGCTTGATGTGGCTCCGCTGAAATGGGATGCCCGACGCTCGTTGTATTTTCACGCTTCATGGCGTCAGGAACGAGGCATATACATCCACAACCGTCCGGAAGAAGCCGACCGATGTGTCGAATGGAATTTTGCGGATCTTAACGGTAGGGGTATCTATAAAGGCGACCTTCTCTCGCTTTACAATCATGCACCGCTCTGGTATGGGGAAGGCGATGAGAAAATATGGGTGGATAACGACACGTTTCCCTCACATTTCGGAACCGGCACGGAGGACTATTACAATAGTTCGTGGGCACCGGTTGTGCCATTCCACACCCCGTTCGGAGGAGCGCCACGTGCTGACCATGACACGTCGCACGGCTACAACGCCTTCTTCCGCACGCGTAATCTTGATGCTATTCCTTTCAATGATCATCTGCGCTTCGACATAGAGATGCTCGGCTGGGAACCGGGCACGGCTGATTATTCAACAACCGTCTACTGGTATGGCGATCTCAAGGCCACAGCTGCCGGCACTTCAGGCCCCGAGGAAGCCCTCCTCCCCTTGCCCAGCGACAATACCCCATACAAGTAAGCAAATACCCCTCTTCATTTGAAAATGAAGAGGGGTATTTGTGTTGTTGTATGAGGATTAATTAACTGTGGATTCTTTAATCTTGTGGATTACTTCATCTATGACCTAAATATTATCTGAAGAAGTAGCTATAACTTCATAATCAATTATTAGGGTTTAGAGAGACGTGAGGTGGAACAAGGGATTAGAGATTTTGTATCTCATCAATTGAGAGGCCGGAAGCCTTTGCAATTGTATCTGCATCCACGTTAAGCAACTTGAGGTTGCGAGCCATCGCAAAACGCTCCTCGGTGCGTCCTTCTGCACGTCCTTCAGCGCGCCCTTCTGCACGTCCCTCTGCACGACCTTCAGCACGTCCCTCTGCACGACCTTCTGCGCGTCCTTCTGCACGTCCTTCCTTACGATACTGTTCACGTAACTCGTACTTGGCATACTCAATAGCACGCTGCTGTTCACGCAGACGCTCAACAGATTGACTGTAGGGAATCACATCCTCCTTGTTGAGTCGGGTGCTGCGTGCCGCATCAAATATCTCCTTGAAATTTCCTTCCTTATATGCAGTTGACAAATTATTCATATGCTCCATGTTTTTAATTAGAAACAATATTCTCTCGAGCTCACTTGTGCACTCCTCCCAGCTCCGTGGCACCTCTTTCAGTGAGCATAACATTATATGCAGTTTGTCGGTGAAAGGTTTCTTGTCGGCACGATCCATGAGGACTATGTCATGCAGGAGTTTCTGAGAGAGATGACTGAAATTGAAATCAGTAATGGCCACCACGAAGACCGGATCCAACACATAGTCCCAGCCGGCTTTCCCCTGTCCGGCAATGATTTTGGAGGCATAATATGTAAGCCGCTCCTCAAATGGAGGAGAATAGACATTCTGCATCTCGAGGATGAAATGATGGTCACTCTCGATGTCTCCCTGCTCATCCTTATCCTGATTGGACGGGAAGTATGGTGAGAGGGCACGTGAGGCAGATGTGGTGCAGTAAACGTCGTATATGATTCTTTTTCCATCCTTGACAGTGGGAAGTATCTCCTTGTCGTGATACACCACATCGGTCACTGTAAGCTTCCCTTTGAACAGGATGTTAAGAAACTTTATCAGGGCCGGCTTATTCTTCTCGTTGCCGAATACAAACTTGAATCCGAAATCAGACTGGATGTTGATGTATTCGGGAAGGGTCTCTCTAAAATTGTCCTCCATAATCTTCTTCGTGCTATCGAAAGATGCGGTCAAATAGCTCTCTTGCAAATTTATATCCTTTTTTCCTAAATTGCAAGCAAATCCCTATTAAATCCCATCCCTACGCAATATAGTATCTCACCTCTTATGAGAGTTTCTGAGAGGAAGGGCTTATTGGACGTTAATATGACTTATCGTACAGCCATAATTTATAATTTTACTCTGAAGGGACCGGCTACGGAGTTGAAAAGGAGGCTTCCATCCTGGAGATACTGAATCACGGCATAAGCTCCGTTCCCTCGATTGTTTTTGC
>CAZUNU010000086.1:0-11819 GCA_964622105.1 uncultured Sangeribacter sp.
CACCGGGGAATACGAAGCCACCGTTGTAGTCGGTGTGCTCGCCGATGAGGTTGATGCGTCCGGCCGACGCATATATATTACCTTCGCCGCCAAAGCGCTCTGCAAAGACGGTCTCGATTTTCTTCTGCATTTCTTCAGTTGTCATGATTGTTGTTGAGTTTTTATCGGGTTAAAGAAAAGTTTGATTCGTGGTAAAAATATTTCAGGACATATCCGTATGAGTGTTTCCGTAGGAGTAAATTCGGGTTATATGTGGCCTCAGGATTGGCCGGTATATGTTCTGTGTGACAAAAGTAATTAAAAAAAAGCATTGTTCCAATAGTCGAGGTGCAGGATGACTTAAAAATTATACTTAATGACGTATTTATTTCCTCCGGTGTTTCATATTGTGGCTTACGTAGCCGGGTGGGGATTAATGTAGTTGTATCATTTCGGCAATTTTGAGTTTTTTTGTATTTTTGTAGCCGGAACTCCGCGGGTTGCGAAGTTATATCTTTTTGGACTATTTTTCATGAGACGGATTGTCATTTGCTTATTAGTGGTCATCTCTGCCGTGGCTGGCGCTCCCGGGGCTTATGCACAGCTTATGCGTAAGGCGGGGAAGCTGGTGCACAATGTGTTTGACGGTTCTGCCCGCGATAGCGTGGACGGTCTTAAGGCTGTGGATATGGAGATGGAGGAGCTGCGCAGGCAGGATTCATTGCGTATGGCCGAGATGGAACACCGTATGCAGGAGATGGAGCTCAACGAGATGCTGTTGCGTTCGCAACTTGAGAAAGCCCTTGATAACAATTCACGTGCCGATTCGCTGAAGACAGCTCATCAGCTGCAGATCATTGATTCACTGCGAAATGTGACTAAGGGTGTGCCGGTCGTGATAGCCTCGGATACTCTTCTCACCATCTATGCCTCAAGAGGCGGCTATTCGCCCCAAGACAGAGCGGAGATGATTACGGAAGCTATCGAAAAGATAGGCAAGGACAGACGCATACGCCGTGATTCCGTCTATATGCTGGAGAATGAGAATTTTATCGACATCATGTATGGCGACCGTGTGCTCATGAGCATTACGGAGCAGGATGCCCTCTGGCTCGGAAAGAGCCGTAAGGAGCTGGCGGAGATATATCTTCCTCTGCTTGATTCAAAAATCAGGTATCTGAAGAATGAAAACAGTTTCTGGCAGATTTTGCGCCGTGCGGGCCTTTTTGTGCTCATTCTCGCGGTGCTTTATATCATTTTCAAGTTTATCAACTCTTTGTTCCGGAAGCTCAGGCGTCATATAATCAAATTCCGGCAGCAGCGTCTGAAGCCGATAGTGGTGAGAGACTACGAACTTCTGAATACGAAGCGGCTCTGCCGTATCTTGCTTCTGATAAGCAACCTGGTGCGCTATCTTGTGCTTCTCACATTGCTGATACTCACGGTGCCGGTGCTATTTTCCATCTTCCCTCAGACAGAGAAGCTCGCTTTCCAGATCCTGCACTATATACTCGATCCGGTGAAGATGGTGGTGAAATCCATCATCGAGTATATCCCCAATATGTTCATCATCCTGGTGATATGGTATTGCGTGAAGTATATCATCAAGGGTCTGCACTATATCATGAAGGAGATCGAGAGCGAGAAGTTGAAGATCTCGGGTTTTTATCCCGACTGGGCTCAGCCTACGTTCAACATTATCCGCTTCCTGCTTTATGCCTTCATGATAGCCATGATCTATCCTTACCTCCCCGGATCGGAATCGGGAGTGTTCCAGGGCATTTCTGTATTCGTGGGCCTTATAGTGTCGTTAGGATCGAGTACGGTGATCTCCAACTTCATCGCCGGCTTCGTCATAACTTATATGCGGCCGTTCAAGATGGGGGATTTCATAAAGGTGAACCAGACGACAGGCAATGTGATAGAGCGCACGCCGTTCATCACGCGCCTGCGCACGATAAAGAATGAGGTGGTGACAATCCCCAACTCATTCATAATGACTTCAGACACGGTGAACTATAGCGCCTCGGCGCGCCAGTATGGCCTGATAATCCACACGATGATGACCATGGGTTACGAGACGCCATGGCGCAAGGTGCATCAGCTGCTGATTGACGCTGCGCTGGCCACACCCGGTGTGCTCGAGCATCCGATCCCATTTGTGCTTGAGACGGAATTGAACGACAATTACATGTGTTATCAGCTGAACGCTTATATTAAAAATGCCGACGAGATGCCGCAGATAAAGTCGGATATGCTCGAACATATTCAGGATCTCTTTCATAAAGCAGGCATCGAGCTTGTGGCACCACATTATTTCTCTGTACGTGACGGGAGCGGCTCAAAGATACCTGTGGAGCGGTAGCGCGGATGGTGTTCCAAAAGCTCACGGCGCAGCCGCGACCTGTCGAGGTGTAGATATATTTCCGTAGTGGCTATCGACTCATGTCCGAGCATCTCCTGTATGGCCCTGAGATTGGCTCCCCCTTCGAGAAGATGAGTGGCGAAGGAATGGCGCATGGTGTGGGGGCTCACGGTCTTCCGGATCCCTGCCAATGCCGCGAGATCACGGATGATGTAGAACACCATCACCCTCGACAGGGGCGCTCCCCGGCGGTTGAGGAAAAGAATGTCCTGTCCCTCGGGTTTTATTGTCTGGCGACTGCGCTGGGGCAGATATTCGCGTATCAGTTCAACAGAGGATGGCGACATTGGCACCATGCGCTGTTTGCTTCCCTTGCCCTCCACTATCAGCAGACGGTCGTCGAGGCTGAGTCTGGATATGCGCAGCCCGACAAGCTCGCTAACCCGCAGTCCGGAGCCATAGAGAGTCTCGATTATAGCCTCATTGCGTAGCGATTCATCTTTCCCCGGGGGAATGGCGGCTATCATGGCATCGATCTCCTCGATGCTCAGCACGTCGGGCAGGTGGCGCGGCAGCTGAGGCGATTCAAGAAGTTCGGAGGGATCGTTGAGGATATAGCCTTCCAGCCTGAGAAATTTGAAAAACGCGCGTATCCCGGCTATCATGCGGGCTTGGGAACGTGGGGATATGCCCAGATCGCGAAGAGTGGCGAGCAGGGTATGCAGGTCTTGTTCCGTCACTTCCGGCACTGTAAGTCTACGTTCCTCAAGAAACGTCATCAGATGAGCCGCATCCACGAGATATGCCTCGGCGGTGTTGGACGATAGGGAGCGTTCGAGGCGAAGGTATGCTTCGAAATCACGTCGCAATTCTTCGGGCGTGCGTAACGGGCGTTGACCACTGTTCATGAGTCAGAATTTCATTGTGTAAGCTACGAAAGCCATCTCTTTGCGCGGGATGGCAATAAGCAGGCGTGTGCCGTGCATGATAAGTCCACGCCCGCAAGCCTCGTAAAGGAGTTGGGTTTTGTCTTTGTCGGGTGAGAGCGCGAACACGGCGCTTCCTTCGGCAAGACGCGACGCAAGAAGGTAAGCCGGAGGGCAGGTGGGTGCGGCTACAAGAAGGTCGCCTTCAGCGACAGGCGGAAGAGCAGTGGGGTCAGAATATAATATGAAAGGCACAGAGGCCGCTTCAGCAGCTACCTCCATGGCGGGAAGCCCTTCGGGCAGAATTAGCCGGCGAGTGCCGAGGGTGACGAGCAACCTGAGCAGCAGTCGGGCATCGGAGCGCGTCTTGCGATAGCCTTTGAATCCGGGGGCGAGTATCACGCGGTCGATTTCGGAATATCCATAGTAGGCGTAGTTGCCCGGGCGCACGGCCATCCTCACGAGGTTGTAGGCAAAAGGAGAATGTACGCCGAAGCCACGTGAATGGCGCCAGCGTACATATGCTTTGAAAGGGGAAGTAAAAAGGGATGTCATGACTCAGTTCCTCTTCGAGGCCCCGGATTTCTTACGCGGTCTCACTGAGAAGATTCTTATGAACCAGAAGGCAAGGGCCAGACCGCAGAGCGCGTAGATGACAATGATGGAGACGGTGGCTATCTGGCCGGTCACCCGAGAACTCTTAGGGTCGAACGTCATCACTATGTCATGAGTTCCGGCAGGAATCTGCATGGCGCGGAGCACGTAGTCTACGCGTCCGATCGGAGCGGGCTTGCCGTCGATTGTTGCCTCCCAGCCCCAGGGGAAGAATACCTCGCTGAATACCGCGAGATTCCCTTTGGAGGAGATGGCTTTATAGGTGAGACGGTTGGGGGCGTAAGAGGTCTCATAAATGGTGTCGCCCGGTGTCACTGGTGACGCTTTGCCCAACATCGGCTCAAAAATCTTGTCGGCCACGGCGTAGCGTCCCGGATTTATCGTGTCGAGCACGCTCATCTCCGCGTTGGCATTATCGACATAGAAGATTGAATCCACCATCCAGGCATTGCCCAATGCTCCGGGATTGATCTGGTAATTGTCGTCGCGCAAGATATATTTTGCATTCAGCATATTGAGCACCTGCATGTTGCCCTGGAGAATCTGGTGCTCCAGAAGGTCGTTGTAGCGTGTCAGTTTTGCTGCATGATAGCCGCCGATTGTCTTGTGGAAATAAGAAGAACGGGCTTCCATGGGATGCGCCGCATCATACACGCGGTAGTTGGTGGTGTCGGCAAGGATTGCCTTGTCGGCCGCGGTCATGTTGAAAGCCTGCTCCATCGGCATCGGCTCGGTGAAGTTTTCAGAACTTACGTAGCGCTTGTTGAGCGGGAAGAGGTCGATGAGAGCCACCGCTGTGAGGCAGCACACAAATACGGTGTTGTTGGGGAACACTCCCTTGAACCACATCAGCATCACTCCGGCACCCAGAAGAATGAATACGAGCGAGCGGAGAGAATCGGCTGCCACAAGGCTGAGGCGTATCTGGCGTATGGCATCCCACACTGGAGCATACTGGGGATTGTTGAATACACCCATCGATGTGAGCTGCTCGATCTCATTCTGTGAGAATGGCTGGCCGAACACCGATGGCATCAGCCATCCGATAAGGCAGATCAAGGCTCCGCCACCCATGACGGTGTAGAAGGTCCATTTGTTTTCCTTGAAGAAGTCCGGGGTCTCGATTATCTTGCGGATGCACATCGCGGCGAGCAGAGGCACAGTGAATTCCACAATCACAAGAATGCTTGAGACAGCGCGGAATTTATTGTATCCGGGGAAATTGTCGATGAAAAGATCGGTGAACGCCTGGAAATTATGTCCCCAGGAGAGAAGGATTGCCAGAATGGAGACTGTGAATAGAGCCCATTTCATAGGAGTCTGCACCACAAAGAGCGCGAGGATGGCCAACAGGAGCACGAAGGCTCCTACGTAGACAGGACCGTTGGTGCCGGGCTGATCGCCGAAATATTGAGGGAACTGGCTGATAAACTGTCTGATTTCCGGCTGGAGATAAAGCTCCTCGGCCTTGTCGGTTTTGTCGAGGCTGAGCCAGTGGTTCTCGCCTCCTACCGGTTTGATCGAGGCTCCGCCCTTCACGTTGGGGATGAGGAGGGAGAAAGTCTCGTCGAGTCCGTAGCTCCATTGAGTGATGGCGCTTCGGCTCATTCCGCCGGTGGAATTGGCATCGCCCGGCTGAGCGAGATCGGTAGCGCGTCCGCGCACGGTCTCTTTGGCATATTCGGCTGAGTTGTAGAGACTCGGGGAGTTTGCACCCACTGCAATTGCTCCGGCGGCAATGCAGCAGAGGGTGGCGATTGCCCAGCGTTTCATCATATGCTTACGCAGGGCTGTCCATAGCCATGCGAGCACCATGAATGCTATGACGAAGCAGAAATAATACGACATCTGGGGATGATTGCTCTGGAGCTGGAGGGCTCCGAAGAGAGCCGTGAGGGCTAAACCGGGCAGATACTTACCCCGATAGCAGAGCATGATGCCGCCGATGGTGGGAGGAATATATGCGAGGGTGATGAATTTCCAGATGTGGCCGGCGCCGATGATTATGATGAAATATGAGGAGAATCCCCATGCCACGGCCGCGAAAAGAGCCACAGGCCATTTCAGCTTGTAGCATAGCCCCATGATGAAGAAACCGAGCATCATGGCGAAAAGCAGGTTGGCGGGTGCGGGGAGCCAGAGCTGGAATGCGCGGCCCACCCATGAGAGAGCCTTGCCGGCCGGATAGGAAGGTGAGATCTGGAAGTTGGGCATTCCTGAGAAGAGCGAATTTGTCCAGCGTGTGGTTTGGCCCGTGGCTTCGGTGAAAGCCTTACCCTCCTGACCGTTTGCTATGCCCTGCATAGTGTCGTGCTGCTGAAGCACGTTGCCCTGGATGTCGTCGGGAAAGAAAAAGAAGAAAGCCACTACTGCAAGTAGCAGAGCGGCCAGCAGAGAGTATATATAGGTTTTTTTCATCCTTGGGGGAAGTATGTGATTATGAAATATCCCTACAATTTTTTGGTTTGCTACAGCCTCATGCCGAGGGGTTCAGTCTTCGACGTTGATGTAGATCTGGCGGTTCATGCTCTGTTCGAGCGAGATCAGGGTCTCTGTGCCCGACACACCGGATATGTGCTGGATCTGATCATTGAGCAGTTCCATAAGGTGCTGGTTGTCTTGAGCATATACCTTTATGAGCATGGAGTAGGGGCCTGTGGTGAAATGACATTCCACAACTTCGGGAATTTTCTCCAACTCCTGGACTACCTCGCGATACATGGAACCTTTCTCCAGATTTACGCCTACATAAGTGCAGGTGTTGTAGCCGAGCGCCTTGGGATTGACGGTGTAGCCTGAGCCTGTGATCACCTTCATCTCAATCAGACGCTGAATGCGCTGATGAATAGCTGCCCTTGAAACGCCACACTCCAAAGCGACATCCTTGGAGGCTATACGGGCGTTTTTCATGATAATGTTAAGAATTTTCTTGTCTAAGTTGTCGATACGATCCATGGTTGAAGATTAGATGGGGTTGATCCTCTATGAGGAGATAATTGTGCAAATTTATCATTAATTTGGGAAATATACAACTTTTCGCAATAAAAATACCTCCATTTTAGGCGTTAAAAGTGTAAAATGATAGAAAATGGTTAAAATCGCGACTTTCCAAGAGTCATTGGGTTGCCCCGACCTCACTTCGCGGGACGGAGGAGGTCGAGAGCCGGATCATACACCGGACTGTCTATGCCAAGGAACCCGAGGACAGTGTGGAACACGTTGTATTGCGAAGCCTCACGCGCCGGATCGGGCGAGAGGGTGCTGTCGTTGGTCCATATCACAAAGGGAATTTCAGTCTGCACTTTGGGTGCTACCGACATGGGCACGCCGTGCATGTAGAGGTTGCCCTCTCCCAATGATTCGCCATGGTCAGAAATGTAGATCACGGCTCCACGGCGGTCGGGAATGTCGCGCAGGGTCTGGATTGCATTGTGCACAAGCTTGTCGGTATAGAGGATAGTATTGTCGTAGGCGTTTATAAGCTCCTGACGGTCGGCTTTCGACATCTCGACGGTGGTGCACACTGGGGTAAACTTTTCGAACTCGGCCGGATACTTCTGATTGTATGTAGGGCCGTGGCTCGTGCTGGTGTGGAGGATCACGAGCACCTTGTCGGCCGGGCTGGCGGCTATGGAGTCGCGGAGCGATTCGAGGAGTATGCCGTCATAACGGCCGTCGGCTTGCGGATACATCTTCTCCAGAGCTGGCACATCGTAATATTTTGATATATGCAGGGGCGACTGTCCCCAGTTGCTTGTGCGCCAGGTCACGTCCACGCCTGTGCGGTTCAGGTAATTCGGGAGAATCTCGTAGAGCTTGTTGGTGGGCTTGTGGTCAAGAATGGCTTTCACACCGGCCGTGGTGTATGTGGCGGCCGATTCGGCTATGAAGGCTGTCACGCTGTCTTGGGCAAGCAGAGGATTGGTGGGGCGTTCATAGCCGTAGAGAGAGAAGTTGGCGCGACGGGCCGATTCACCGATTATGAGTATCACGGCATCCTTGCTCGGGGTGGCGATGCGTGCATCGGGGAGAGGTATCTCCTTGCGGTTGCGCTCGCGCTGGGAGTTCCAGAAGCGTATGCTGTTGGCCGTGTACGACCACGGCATAATGATGCTGCCGAGATTGGTGGAGTTGCGGTCGATCCAGGTCCAGTTGTTCATGTTGAGCAACGCTATGAGAATGCTGAGGCCTAAGGAGATGCCGATGTTGGCGAAGAAGCGGCGCCATTTGCCATAGTCCACCTTCTGCATGAAGAGGTAGACGCAGGGGAGCACGCCGAGGAGGAGCACATACCAGATCAGCGCCCAGGAGAAGAAGCCGGAAGCCTCGGAATAGCGCGTGTTGAACACGTTGCCCATCATCTGCTTGGTGAGGAAGGTGTCGTAAGTATTGATGAAGTATAGACTTACGGCATTTGCGATGAACGTGAACGCGATGAGGCATTTCCCCACGATCCTGCCCAAGAAGAGGAAGAGATAGTAGGCGAAGAAGTTGAGGGCAAGCATGAGGACGGCCAGGCTCGCCGTAATCTGGAAGCTGTTCCATCCTCCTTCCACATTGCCTACGACATAATTGAAGAAGGGAAAATGGTAGGCAAGGAGGGTAAAGATGCTGAGCACTGAGGCGAAGAGCGTGAGGGAGATCGGCTGGCTAAGGAAACCTTTGGCTCCGCCACGCCCTGAGAAATTATTTCGGTAGTTCATGATCGCATTGGGGATATTGATGGTCAATTCTTTTTACCGCGGGGCTTGCGCACCACTCTGCAAATAAGCCAGATGTCGCCGATGAGGAGAATCAGCAGTATGAGGTTGAAGATAACGGTAAGCGGAATATTGATGGTGTGTGAAGGTTCGGTGTAGGGAGTGGATGATCTGGAGGCATCGTAGCGTGCGAATGGGTTTGAGTATATCACCTCGCCGGCCGGAAACCAGGCCGTCATTCGCGCATAAGGATCGGATGCTTTCATCACGTAGCGAATAGAGTCGGTGTCGGCCACGCGCATGAGAGTGGCATGATCCTGGCCGAACACCTTGATGCTGTCAGCCTTCTGCGAGAGATCCATGTAGATCGTGTCGCCTGCGAGTCCGATCGACGTCACGTAAGGGAGATGCTTGTTGGCTTCATATTTCACGTCCCAGTCGCCGTGGCCATAGTCCGGGATACGCATGGAATAATATCCGCCGCTGAGAAGGGTGGTTTTCAGATCCTCGTAACAGGCGGTGGGCACGGACAGGAAGTTGCATCGGCGAGCAATTTTCTTGGTTCTGTCGGGATAATGCAGGTCGTCGTTGGCGAGGCCGAAAGTATAGTGACCGGCACTGAGCGACCAGTCCCAGTATTCGTTTTCGGTAGTCTTTCCGGCATCGAGCTCCATTATCTGATAGCCTTCGAGCTTCTGCATATGGTTTTTGCAGGTGCCGATTGTGCGTGCCGGATGATTCATCTGGATGAAGTCGGCGTCTTTGGCGAGAAGGTCAAGCTGAAACTGCTTCTGCGAGGCAATGATAGGCACAAGATGATCGAAAGGGTTCACCTTGTGAGGGCCGAACACGAGTTTGTGATACTTGAAGAGGTTGTAGCCATGTTCGTAGACGTTCACCTGAAGCGTAGAGTCATATGGATGGCGTGTAAGCTCGTTATGGTTGGAGAATGTCACGATGTCGTAACCGAGCTTACGGTATGCGGCGTCTGTCTCACCGGGCCAGTATTTACATTCGTTGGGAGGGATAGGGCCTTTCACACGGGTATGCGTATGGAAGTTGGCTCTTTTCCATCTGTCGGCCGTGTCTACTTTTGCGTAGGGATTGAAAATATCCGGTCCGGAGAAGGGTTGAGGCTCCCGGAAATCATATACGGGCGAGACGCTGGTGATTATCACAAGCGCGAGAAACATAAGGATTATGGCGCAGAAAGTGCGTCCGGCATATCGGAGATGTTTTTTGAATACTTTTTCTTTATTTTTTTCCATATCGAGAAGTCAGGTGAGCTTATGCGTGCGGTTGGTGGATTACGGAGTCAGGATTGTTGGGCTGAAAGGCGTGAACGGGCGAAAGCCGCTGCTGTCCAGGCAGTGCATATTCCTATTATTATAACGGGAATCATAGAGTAAATAATATCCATAAACTCTACTTTTACGGGATACGCCTGGATCACGAGCGTGGCAGGGTCTCCTCCGAGACGTATGAGGCCGAAGTGCTGCTGAAGCAGACAGAGGATCAGTCCGACGGCCACCCCCGAGATTCCGCCTGTAAGGGATACGTACATGCTCTCCCACCAGAATACGCTGCCTATGCGGCGCCGGCTCATTCCGAGCGCGAGAAGGGTAGACATGGATTGCTGCTTCTCCAGCACGAGCATACAGAGGGTGCTGATGATATTGAAGGAGGCGATGACGAGAATGAATATGAGTATTAGGAAGGTGACCCATTTCTCTATCTCGACCATCCTGAAATTCATTTCCTGCTGGCGGTAACGGTCTTTCACCGTCACATCCGGGCCGAGGCGTCGGCTGATTTCGGTGCCCAGGGAAGCGACGTCCGTACCCGGTTTTGCTTTTACTTCGATGGTGGTAGCCTCGGTATCATACTGGAAAAGATCGCGCGCTACGTTTATGTCGCAGATCACGTTGTTTTCGTCATATTCGGTCTGCATGGCCTGGAAAATATCGGCCACGTTCACCGAATCCGTGAGGAAAGAGGCCATTGGATTAGCCAGATTCACGCGTCCCTCTCTCTTTGGGGCGAAAATGAGCATCGGCACGTCGCCATTGTAGAAACCGAGCTGGCGTGCCACGCCTACGGATGCTACCACCTCCTTCTCTCCGAGGGAGGCCAATGTGCGTCCGCCGGTGATGATGGAGTCTACGCGGGTGATGGCCGGATAACGGTTGTAGTCCACACCCCTGAGTGTGATAGGCATCTCGCGTGCGTCTACTATAGCGAGGGCATTGTCAACCACGGCCGGGAGCGCCATCTCCACGCCGGGAATGGCGGCTATCACTGTGGCAAGAGAGTCGCCGTCGGCAAAGGTCTTACCCTGTGAGGGGCTGACCATCACGTCGGGGGCGAGAATGTCAAGTTTGTCGGAAAGTATCGAACGGAACCCATTGAAAACCGAAAGGACACAAATAATGGCGGCGGTGGCCACTGCCACCCCCACCACTGATACTAAAGAGATCGCACTTACAGCGCTATGCGACTTCGGAGCCCTCAGATAGCGCCATGCGATGCGTGCCGGGAGACTGCGCGAAGTCATTCTGCCTCTTTCTTCTCTTCTGAGTGTTCTTTATCGGGGCCGAGAAGACGGTCGATGTTTTCGATATAATCAAGCGAGTCGTCGAGATAGAACTGGAGATCAGGACATTTGCGGAGCACTTCCTTCACAGCCTGTGCGAGTTCGTAGCGCACGGTCTTGGCCTGTTTGTTGATATTGGCAAGAATCTCCTGGCTCTTGGCAGGCGGGAAGATGCTGAGGTAGGCCTTTGCGATGCTGAGGTCGGGGGATACTCTGACGGCGCTCACGGATACGATCACACCGCCCAAAGCCGCTGTCTGGCGGCGGAAGATCTCGCTAAGTTCTTTCTGGAGAAGACGTGCTATTTTTGCTTGGCGTTTAGTTTCCATAAATTTCGATAATTTTGAAGTTATATATAAAGATAACGTTTCCCCGGCGATTATCGTTTACATCCGGCCATTATCGTTTACCCCGGACGGGTTATAGTCATGGCTTTCGACGTTTACCGGCAGGCGTGTTAGGATCATGGCTTCCGCCGGATAATTGTCAGGCCGTCGCGGAGAGGGATTATCACTTTCTCCACTCTTTCATCACGGGCCACCATGTCGTTGAAACGTATTATACCTTGCGTCTGCGGAGAGCGTGGATACTTTACTGCAAAGTTAATAAAAATTGGTGTACGGCTAAAATTACATTGCTGT
>CAZUNU010000087.1:0-11575 GCA_964622105.1 uncultured Sangeribacter sp.
GCATCTGACTACGGATCAGAAGGTTGCAGGTTTGAATCCTGCACGAATCACAAATAGATAATAAGTAATAATAGAGTATTGGTTCGTTAGCTCAACTGAATAGAGCATCTGACTACGGATCAGAAGGTTGCAGGTTTGAATCCTGCACGAATCACAGTAAGGGTTATCGGGATGATAACCCTTTACTTTTTATACTAACTCCTAATATACAAAACCCTCACTTCGTGACTGACCGTAAATACATAGCTATTGATCTCAAAAGCTTCTATGCTTCAGTGGAATGTGTAGAGAGAGGATTGGATCCGCTCGACACGTGTCTTGTTGTGGCCGATGCTTCCAGAACTGAGAAAACTATTTGTCTGGCAGTGTCTCCGGCCTTGAAAGCTTACGGCACAGGTGGGCGACCACGTTTGTTTGAGGTAATTCAGAAAGTGCGCGAGGCCAACAGATATCGTGGCCGCAAGGGCAAAAGCATATTCAAATCCATACTTGAAACTCACCCGGAATATGCCATAGATTATCTCGTTGCACCTCCGAGAATGGCGTTTTACATTGAGTATAGCACTCGTATTTATAAAATATATCTGCGTTATATTGCTCCTGAAGATATCCATGTATATTCTATTGACGAGGTTTTTATGGATGTTACTTCTTATCTGAAAACTTATGGCATGACGGCTCATGAGTTGGCAATGAGAATTATCAGAGACGTCCTTAAAGAAACGAAGATTACGGCCACCGCTGGAATAGGCACCAACCTGTATCTTTGCAAAATAGCCATGGATATCGTGGCTAAGAAAATGCCAGCAGATAAAGACGGCGTGAGGATAGCAGAATTGGATGAGATGAGTTATCGTAAGCAACTCTGGGATCACACGCCCATTACGGATTTTTGGCGCGTCGGACGTGGGATTGCCAACCGTTTGCTTCCTTACGGCATCCGCACCATGGGAGACATAGCACGTTGCTCCCTCAATAACGAGAACTTTCTTTATAAACTTTTCGGAGCCAACGCAGAGTTACTCATCGACCATGCCTGGGGCTGGGAACCTGTAACCATGCCTATGGTCAAAAGTTATCGACCGGAAGCGAAAAGTATCAGCAATGGCCAAGTGCTTCAAAGCGCATACATTGCCGACAAAGCCCGGAATGTGGTGCTTGAAATGGCCGACAATGTTGCCCTTGAACTTCTTGACAAGCATCTGGTGACCGATCAACTTGTACTGACAGTAGGTTATGATACAGAATCGCTAACCAATCCTGCAATATGTGCTAATTATTCCGGTAAAATCACCACCGATTCTTATGGCAGAAAGGTACCTGCCCACGCTCATGGAACAATTAACCTCGACCAACCCACTTCTTTAGCTGATATAATTATCTCGAAGACTGCCGAATTATACGACCGTATTATTAATCCGCAACTGCTGGTCAGGCGTATACACCTTTCTGTAAATCACCTCATGTTTGAGGAGAACCTGAAAAGGAAACCGAGAGTGATAGAAGAAGATCTTTTTGCCGACCATGATGAATCCAGACGGCAAAGAGAACGTCAGGATAAAGAGGAAGAAAAGCAACGAAAGAGACAAGAGGCTGTTCTAAAAATTAAGAAAATGTTTGGAAAGAATGCTATATTAAGTGGTCTCAACTATGCAGAAGGGGCGACCCAACGAGATCGGAACACTCAGATTGGAGGACACCATGAATAAATATGACGACATCATAAACCTGCCTCATCATGTGAGTGCCACCAGAAGGCCAATGCCCTTAGAGAACCGGGCAGCACAGTTTGCACCCTTTGCAGCTTTATCCGGTCATGATGAAGCCATCGTAGAGACGGCCAGACTAACATCTGAAAAACCGGTGTTATCGATGGAAGATAACCGCGAGTTATCGCAAAGGCTGACTTATGCAATGGAGAAAAATGCCGAAGTCTCAATCACCTTCTTCCAGACGGATTCCCGAAAACAAGGAGGCCGATATTTAGAACGACAAGGGAAGATAAAAAAACTTGACCTCATCAAACGAATTATTACTCTCACCAACAATGTCTCCATCCCTCTCGACAGCGTCATCACAATTGAAAGCCCGGCCTTCAACTACTTCTGAATCGGACTAAACATAATCAACATAAAATACCGGTTGATATAATCAGTAACTACCTCAAATTACAGACATAAGATTAGTGTTATTTAACTCCAACAGGAATTTATCAATTATTTAGTAAAAAAATGCAGAAGAATGAATATACAGTCTTCTGCATTTATTATTTACAATTCAACATCCTTTGAATCGTGATAATATCCTATTTATAATTAGCAAGGATACTCCCTAAAGCTTTACTTCTTGAGAAGGTTCTTGGCAAACTCGTAATCCGGCTCCTCTGTGATCTGCTCACACAGACTTGTACCCATCACCTTACCGTTCTCATCGATTACGACAAGGCCACGTGCATAAAGACCACGAAGAGGACCATCTACCAATTCAATACCATAATCCTTACCGAAATCACTTCGGAAACCGGAGGCGGTGTAGACATTGTCAATGCCGTTGGCTGAGCAGAAACGACCAGCTGCAAAAGGAAGATCTTCAGATACGCAAAGCACCACTGTGTTGGGCAATTCTGAAGCCTCTTTGTTGAAACGTCTTACAGAAGCTGCGCATACATCTGTATCAATGCTGGGGAAGATATTAAGCACTACCCTCTTTCCTTTATAATCGTGGAGATTGAGTTCAGAAAGATCTTTGCCTACAAGAGCGAAATACGGTGCGTCACTTCCAACTTTGGGAAGTTCGCCGATCAAATGCATCGGCGTGCCATTAAGAAATACTGTTTCCATAATTATTATTGATTCTTGTTTTGATGTATAGGAACTTCAGAAAAACCTCTGAAATTCCATACTGAGAGAAGCCTTTACACTAATTTGCGGATTCTCCTTGTCAATAATTATAACAATAAAACAATATATCTTGTTTATTTTATAACTATAGTTGTAGATTCGCTCAATACTGCTCAACCACGCATCATATTCTGAAGGAAATGAATTCTCCCAACAAGTTGCGAGGTAAGCCGACGATAACGGTGGCTATCAATAAACTTCTCGATTGCCGATATCATCTGATTCCCGAGGCCTACCTTTGCTGCCATCATATCGGCCCGCTGTTCGCAATCAGGCCACCAACCGTGGGCACCGTATACTATATGCCCTATCTCATGGGCAATCGATGCGAGAATCTCGGTATCTGATAATCCTATGCTACCGATCTCATCAAGCGAAATATAAATGGTGTTGCCCATACTCACCATTATATCATTATACTTGTTGTCGGCTCGCTCAAGACGCTTGAATATTATCGGCATGGTATAATGGGCAGCCGCCTCAGCCACCGGTTCACCAAATAATCTTACAAACACGTCGACGATTTCTATATCTTGTCGGTTAATAAAATGCATATGTAATGTTATGGCATCAATAGATTTGTTGTCTGTTAATATAAAAGGATGAAAACTGCTTCAATATCAATTTGACGAATAGCCTCTTCAACAGGTTAATCTGATAAGGCATTATGAAAACAGGTTATTCATCAAAACGTAGGGACATCGCTTTGCGATGAATGATAGAATATCAGGATGAAACCAAAATATGCAGAAGGCATTTCCCTACTTATTGAATTTCGCTACGGTTTTAGCACCTGTTATATAACGGCTTTCTGGTGATAATCTGTAAATTTCCATCCGAGTTTTACAGATTAATTATCTTTTTTCAGCTTGTTTAATACTTCAGCATAGTTTGTTTGTTATATAAGCGTGAGGAACCTTGATCAAGGGTGGCCGGCTTTCAAAGTTTATCATGGCTTAATCCGTTCCGTTTCGGAAATCTCCGCTTCATTTTTCAAAGGATTCCCTATTATCTTAATTAAACAATCATTATGGAAAACACTTGGAATTTCTCCCCCACAACTTCATCTCCACTTATATCTGAAAGTCTTTACCGTCTTGCACTTTCAACGCGACCTATGCGCGCCACCAGGAAGGAAAATAAAGAATGTAGGCTTGGTCAATTTAAACCTATCACACACAAAGTAATGCAGGAGATTTGGCCATATTTAAAACTTGAAAAAGGAAGGACAACGGATTTCTCCTATGCAGGAGTTTTAATGTGGGTAGATTATTTTAAATATGAATATGTGATATATAACGACACCCTCTTTATCAAGGGGGTTGTTGAGAATGATATGTCAGTGCCTGCTTTCTCACTGCCTGTAGGCAAGCTGAGCCTAAAGGAATCAGTTGAGCTCCTTAAGGAATATTGTGAGGCCAATAACCTGCGGCTTGAGTTCTCGGCTGTTCCGGAATATGCGCTTGAAGAGATGAAAAAACTCAATCCTATCCGTGTGGAACCACTCACGGATTGGGGTGATTATCTATACGATGCTCAGATGCTTGCCACAGTAGCCGGTAAAAAGATGAGCAAGAAACGTAATCATGTGAGTCAGTTCAAGCGTGCTTATCCTGAATGGAAAGCCGTGGAAATTACTCCGGATAATGCCGACGTAGCCATGAAATTTATGGATGTATTTGATCTTGAGGGTGATTCTACAGAGATGGCCGCCGCTGAGAGAGAGTTGTCACGCCGACTGATTTCAATGATCAAGGAGGGCGACAAGAACATTGAAGGTATGATTCTTTATGCAGGCGATACAGTAGGTGCTTATACAATCGGCGATGTTAAGGGTGATACTTTATTTGTACATGTAGAAAAGGCCACCCGAACGGTCAACAGTAGCTATGAAATGATCAACCATGTATTCGCACAGCACATGACTGAGAAATATCCTGAGATAAAATATATAAATCGTGAAGACGATGCAGGAGACATGGGTCTGCGTATGGCTAAAGAATCATATCATCCTCTCGAGATACTAAAGAAATACAATATCGTATTCTAAAGCGATATCAAATCACAATCATAAATACAAAAGTTCCGTGGATTATTTTCCGTCGGGACTTTTTTCATCTTCCCTTGTATCCTGATTGCTCAACTCATAATTTCAATTTCTTCCTCCGGTCGTCTTAAATCGAAAAACAATTTATTAAACTGTTTGAAGATACTTAAAATTATCAAATTAATTCATTATCTTTGTAGCTTAATTTGGATGGTAGAATTTGAATCGATATGAGCGACGTATTAGTAATCATACCTACATATAACGAAATAGAGAACATAGCCAACATTCTTGAGGCTGTGATGAAATACCCTGACAATTTCGATGTGCTCGTCATAGACGATAATTCCCCGGACGGTACAGCCGATGCTGTCAAAAAAATGATGGTGCAACATCCGGGCCGGATTTTCCTTGAACAACGCACCGGCAAGCTTGGCCTTGGCACTGCATATATCCATGGATTCAAATGGGCGTTGGCTCGGGATTACGGCTACGTTATAGAAATGGACGCTGACTTCTCACATAATCCTGACGATCTGACGCGACTATACCATTGTTGCAAGGATGAGAGTGCCGATGTAGCTATCGGTTCGCGCTATGTATCGGGTGTGAATGTCGTCAACTGGCCTATGGGTCGCGTGCTTATGTCTTTTTTTGCTTCGGCTTACGTACGTTTTGTCACTCGCATGAAGCTGCGTGATGCCACAGCCGGTTTCGTATGCTACCGTCGAAGGGTGCTCGAGGCAATAGATCTCGATAAGATTGAATTCAAGGGCTACGCATTCCAGATTGAAATGAAATTCAAGGCTTACTGCAAGAAATTCAAGGTTGTGGAATTGCCTATTATCTTTATCAACCGTCAATTGGGCACCTCAAAGATGAATACATCAATATTCGGTGAGGCCATGTTTGGAGTACTGAAACTCAAGATGGATCATATGCTGGGTCGTCTTAAATAAATTTCCGGGTCATCTTAAATAAAATCCAGCTCCTTGAGACGAAAAGTGGCTGTGAGATATAGGATATATATAATGAAATGTAGGGACGTCGTAAAGCGATGTCCCTACATTTCATTATATATTATGTTGATATCGAAACATGCCAAAGGCATCTCCCTACCATTCTTGCATTTTTATTCTCCCTTTATTTATTCCTTTCAATAATAATTGATTCCATATTATTACCTCACTTCAATCCCCTCTGTAATATTGCTGAAGATAGCAGCGAGCGATGAAATCACGGTTTTTTCTTACAAGTTCATGATTAACGGTTCCGGGAAACACGGCATCCGGAAGCCAATCATTCTTGAATATACAGTGAAGAAGATCAGCAGGACAGCACCCTCTTTCTGTAAGAAGCTCTATGGCATGTACCGCCGCATATTCTTTGTCGTACATCGGATTATCCGGGGCTTTCACACATCTTGCGATATTTCTTGCAAGGAGCATACCCTTCTCTCTGTCAACCATGAGAATAAAATCGCGTTCGCCTTTCATCTGCGGAAGATGATCCTGATCTGGAGTCCAACCCAAAGCTTCGATGAAGAATTTATTAAGCTCCTCGTACCCGGAGATGAACTTTACTGTCTTACCACCCGTAGCTCGTGTGAAGGCAGTATAGTATTTATGCTCTTCTGTCTCATTCTTTTTTCTCTCGGGAGGCAACTTCCCTTCAATTATCAGATAAAGCCATTCTCTTAGATACAATGCGAGCGGACCGGTTGGATCTTCTGCCATGCTCTGCTCCATTCTCTCCTGAAATAGTGGAATGTTATCGTCTTTGCTGAGATCGAATTGAGATGCTATCTCTCCTAACGTCATTGCATAAGCCGGAGTCATAAGATAGCAATGCATGAAGAGCCAGTTGCCCAGTTTCATTATAGCCTCATTATCCTCTTCTGCGTGAATTTCAAGTTCATGGGTGAGACGATAATCTACCGGTAGAGGTGATTCATCATAAACTCTGTCAAGCTCTTTCCACCACTCATCCGCGCCACGCAGCAATTCGGGCTCAAGCGGATAAGCTATGCGCTTTGGCTCGTAGTTCATGGAAAAAGCATACCATACCATGAACCGGACGTCTATCTTGTTGAGCTCGAAGTCCATATATTCCTCACCTTCATCATAGAAAGGCACCGTGAAACCGTAAAGACGTCGGCACTCCGTGATGAATGAACGCCATATTCCTGCGTCGCATATCACGTCTTGGTAATAACCGATGAGGGCCATGGCCGCACGTTCAACTGCCTTTTCCGGATAACCGGAGAACAGTTTTTCCCGCTTGGCAATTTCAACTAACCTGTTTGCAAGATCAAGATAGTAAGGATCAGTAGAGGTTTCCTCCGGAGCGGCCGGCTGCCGGATAAGGAATTGCTGCATTGTAATCATAAGCCGATCAGTTGTTAAGGCGTTGGGCTAACTGTGTGAAACTGAGTTTCTCCTGAGTGCCGGTTGCCATTTCCTTAAGATTGATTGTGCCGTCGGCAATCTCATTCTCTCCGATTATGGCAACGTAAGGTATGTTTTCTGAATCGGCATAGCCCATCTGCTTCTTCATTTTTGCCGCATCCGGATACATTTCGGCCGCTATGCCTTCATTGCGTAGGAGAGTAACTATCTTCATAGCCTCGGCAGCTTCTTTCTCACCGAAGTTTACAAACAGAACTTTCACACTCTGGGTCACATTGGATGGATATAGCTCCAGCTGATTAAGCACATCATAAATACGGTCTGCCCCGAAACTGATGCCTACACCCGAGAGGCCGGGCATTCCGAATACACCGGTAAGATTGTCATACCTTCCGCCACCTGTTATACTACCGATCTGCACATCCAGCGCCTTGACTTCGATGATTGTACCGGTATAGTAATTAAGACCGCGTGCAAGGGAGATGTCAACGTCTAATTCGCAATCATGACCCAGGGCATTGAATTGCTCGGTTACAAATTGAAGTTCCTCCACGCCTTTCATGCCGGTTTCAGAGGTAGCAAGCAGAGATTTGAGAGTTTCAATTTTCTCATCGTTGCTTCCATTCATCTCAAGAAGCGGGCGCAGTTTGGAAATAGCTTCCTCAGAGAGACCTTTGGAGCGAAGTTCCTCATTCACGCTCTCGATGCCGATTTTATCTATCTTGTCGATAGCCACTGTGATATCAACAATCTTTTCGGCCTCTCCGATAATTTCGGCAATGCCTGTGAGAATTTTTCGATTGTTGATTTTTATCGCAACCCTCACCTTGAGTTTCCTGAACACCATATCGATCATCGACAGGAGCTCAATTTCATTCCACAAAGAATCACTTCCTACAACGTCGGCATCACACTGATAAAATTCTCTGTAACGGCCTTTCTGCGGACGGTCGGCACGCCATACGGGTTGGATCTGATAACGTTTGAAAGGCATCTGAAGTTGGCCTCTATATTGCACTACGAAGCGTGCAAAAGGCACAGTCAGATCGTAACGCAGACCTTTCTCACACATCTCGTTAGTGAGTCTTACAAGATTTCTCTCCGAAAGATCCTTTTCATCAACCCCTTTCAAGAAATCACCTGAATTAAGTATCTTGAAGAGCAATTTGTCGCCTTCCTCACCATATTTACCCATAAGGGTGCTGAGATTCTCCATAGCGGGAGTTTCTATCTGTTGATAACCGAAAAGCCGGAACACTCCCTTGACAGTATCGAATATATAATTCCTTCTCGCCATTTCTACTGGTGAGAAGTCTCTTGTACCCTTTGGTATGGATGGTTTCTGTGCCATTATCTGTTATTTTATGAATTTCGAATTATTATGCGAATTTACAAAACTTTTCCCTAATTCCATTAAGTATATGGCGATATTTGCATTACGTGCTGAATATGTCACAATAAATGACGCCATATCTTTCCCTGGTGAAATCAGAACTCGGCAGCGATCCTGAAATTCACTTGGCGTCTGGTGAGATAATTAGGCACGGCATACTGGATGTTGTTTACATCAGTGACCCAATAATAACTGCTGACATTAGATATGTCAAACATATTAAATAGATCCACTCCCAATGTTATACTCTTGAAATGACGCCAGAAGTTGTAGCTGCGTACTCCCTCTTTCTCTCCGCCTACAAGCTGGTATGACAATCCGACATCAACCCGTTTATAGGATGGTGCACGAAAATAGGAAATATCGCGACTTACATGCGGCGCTGTCATCGTGAGTCCGTCGGCCAAAATACCTCTGAGACTGAATTTCAATTTAGGGAACTTGGGGAAATAATCTGTGAAGAAGAGTCCGATTGAATATCTTTGATCAGTTGGCAAAGGCACTTTCTTACCATGTAAATTCTGCTGGGTCTTCATGAGAGAGAAGGTAATCCATGAATCCGAGCCAGGTACAAACTGGCCGAAAAGTTTGAAATCCATTCCCATCGCATAACCTTTAGCATCATTTACCCCTGAATATGTCACTTTAAGATTGTCATATTCATAAGAAATTAAATTAGCTAAGTTTTTATAATAAATTTCTCCCGTTATCTTGAAAGGACGATCCATGGCACGGAAAATATAGTCCGTACCCAATATAAACTGAATGCTCCTTGGAGATTTTATCTTGTCGTTCAGCCGTATGCTCAGATTTCCTAAATCGTCGGCAACTGTCTCCCTATATTCCTTATAAAATGGTGACTGATAGTAAAGCCCAGCCGCTGCTCGGAACTTCCAACTGGAGTTATCCACCGGAGATAGTGACACGTTTACTCTTGGAGAAACAAGGAATTCTTTATTCATGCTCCAATATGAGAGACGCACTCCTCCATTAAGTGTTATAAAAAACTTGCTTGACTCAAGATATAGCGCATCTTCGGCAAAGGCTGCCACTCGGGTGTTCTGAAGATCCTGACGAGAACTCAAATTATAGACAAGATGCACACCTTCTGGAAGTGTAGGCAAGGAATATCCCGCGCTGTCACGCCACTCCCATTCTTTTGTCCTGTCTTTAAACTTCTCTATGGAATATTGCACTCCATACGACAGATGATTTTTACCGGCTGTCGTATTCCCTTTAAGAATTGCCGACAAAACCGATGCACGCAGCCTATTTCGTGAATGTTCCATGTATTTACCTACACCCAACTCTCCTCCAACGCCTTGACTTCCACCTGTACCGGCTTGATCAAGCCAATATTCTCCCGAAATATCATAACTTACGAACTCATCTGTCATAAAACCAGACACCTGAAAAGAGAAGGATGTGGCCCTGCTTTTTTTATAATTGAAAGAGAGCGTACCTAAAAAAGTATCAAAACGATCTTTTTCCTCACCGTCGAAATACACCTTGAAATGCTTCGTATCCGTTGATGTGCCAAATGAAGTCTCTCTGTCGGTCGGCTTGAAATTGAAATTGTTAATTGAGATATTACCAAGAAAATTGATTGAAAATTTTTCACTCGTTTTTAAAGTCAAATTTGTTTGGTAATCAAAATACAAAGGATCGTATTCACCCCTTGTCTCAAGAGAAGAGAGAAGCGAGTTATTCTTTTTTAAACGCAAGCCGTGTAGTTGGGAGAATTTTCCACTGTTCTGACCAATTGAAAGAGAACCTCCCATCAGACTCAGACTTACTGCTCCCTCAAATGCTTCCGGATCGCGGTATGTAATATCAAGTGCAGAAGACATCTTGTCAGAATAGCGAGCGGGGAAACCACCAGTGGAGAAACGGATATTGTCAACCATATCCGGGTTGATAATGCTCAAGCCCTCTTGTTGGCCGCTTCTCAATAATTGTGGCCTGTATATTTCCACACCGTTAATGTAAACAGCATTCTCATCATATGAGCCACCTCTAACGGAATATTGTGAACTCATCTCGTTAGAAGAATTAACACCGGCTTGAGTTGCAAGCATAGCTTCTACACTACCTCCGGAGACATCAGGTGAAGTTTTGAAATTTTGTGTAGACATGCTTTGCATTCCATTAATATTATCCCGAAAACCGGTCACTTCAACCTCCTGGAGCATCGCATCCTCCGGATTAAGACGGCAATTCAACTCAACTTCATTATGAGCATCTATCAGCTTTCGGGTAACTGTTTTAAAACCAACACAGCTGAAGATGACCTCTATAGTATCTTTTTCTGCAACTGTTATAGAGTACTTACCCGCCAAATCAGTATTTGTACCGATAGCTGTTCCGCCAATTCTGACGGTTGCAAATTCTATAGGTTTATCCTCGTTATCACGCACAATACCAAAGATCTTGACATTTACACCAAAACCATTGAAAAAGCACGATAACAAAAAAAACGAAAACAACAGGAGCCGTAGATTCATTATCAAAAAACGCAAACTAACAATAATATTCGCTAAGAAACAAACGTAAACATCTCTTCATATATTGTTTGCATCTACCCTCACCTATCTAAAACCAATTATTTGACAACATAACTCTGCAATCATAAGCGTCAATGAGAATAAGGTGGTACGCCTAAAGATAAATAGGATCGTAAGCCTCCGGCTTGCGACACCGTTTTGTCTATCGCATGTCGCAAGCCGGAGGCTTACGATCCTATTCTTTTGAATAGTTTCTACGATAGGTACAAAAAAAAGAAGGCATCCTGTCTGGATGCCTTCTCTCTAAGGGGGCGATTACCTAC
>CAZUNU010000088.1:0-11561 GCA_964622105.1 uncultured Sangeribacter sp.
CGTTTTTATAATCCCATGCATTATAATGATAGGGTATCACCATGGCTTTTCCTCCCTTTCCCATGATGCGGGCAGCCTTCTCTTTGGTATTGTTAGTGGTGGCATTGATGCTGACCACCGTGTCTCCGGCGGTATAAACATAATCCACATATCCTCTCTTCGCAACATCATCTGTTATAATCCAGGAGCCGATGCTGTTTTCGTTTTCAGGCGCATTTTGTATTTCAGTAGACAGATTGAAATCAGCTTCTGTGACGATGCCACCGATGCGTACACCTGCCACCTCTATATCGTAAAGATTGGCGGCTCCCCATACGCTGATGTCCACTCCGCTAAGCTGATGCTCAAAATCAAGCTTGACTCCGGAATACAGGTTGTCGGTTTTGTTACCCTCGGTTATAGCTGTTATGAAATCCACCTGCTTGGATATGTCAGGCGCGACACGGAATTTCGTCAGACGATAATCATAGTTCACTCCCGAGGCTTCCTTTTTCGTCTTGTTGGAATAGATGAAATATTCATTTCCAACCCCGGCACGCTTTTTCATCTCAGCACGCGAGGGATGGAACGCAAAGAATTTCAGTTGACCTTCCTTTTTATCCCATTTATCGTTATCCCATTTATCCCGGTTGCCGGGCCATCTGCACCCTGTTGATCGGAAAGCTCCATCCACATCCATTTTGACAATCACATCGTCCTCATCATCTATATCCTTATTCTGTGTAAATGTTGCTAAAATGCCGTCAGCACCGGGGTCGTTTTCAGGACAGAAAGTAACGACCGTGATGCCTGCAGAGTCGATGCCATTTTTTACATTATAAGTTGAGCGTGTTGTCACTCCCGGCAACGAAGCGAGGAAAGCGACTTCGTCATTATTTACAGTGAGCCCGCTTCCATCCTCATATTGCTCGCAAGAGGAGAGCAGAAGCAGAGTGAGGCTCAGATATGCTGAATAGTTGATTAATTTCATAGCTAAAATATTAGGAGCCGGGAACGGGGAATTCACTGCCGCCACCGTTGTTCCAGCCTTTTACAGAGTAGCTGAAGCCAACTTTGTCGCTGATGATCGGATCTCCGGCTTTAGGAAGGGCATTGGGATTTTCAGGATGATCTGCAACTTCGGGTCCGTGAAGACCTACTCCGGAAGTGTAGTCGAGAGTGTAGGTGTAGATATTGCCCGGCGCCCAGTTTCCTGTCACTGGAAGTGTGGCCCAACCAAACTCCTTTACAACCTCGTCTTCAGGAAGGGTGTAGGGGAGAGTGGTTGCTTCGTCGGTATAATAGTTGTCTCCGCTTTTGTAAAGGCGTGTGCTTACTTCCCCCGTCGACTCCTTGACAGCCAGATATACTACCGGTATATTTGGAGAGTTGGCGCCCTGCGATAGATCCTTATAAGGGAACCGTTGCGGCTCCTCAGGATTAGTGCCTGCAGTATGGGTTATATCCGTCACCCTTAGCAGCACGCCGATATACATGTTTTGGCCGCTGTTATGGGGATCTTCTGCAAATTTCCAGCCTGTGG
This sequence comes from uncultured Sangeribacter sp., assembly GCA_964622105.1. Classification (GTDB taxonomy): domain Bacteria; phylum Bacteroidota; class Bacteroidia; order Bacteroidales; family Muribaculaceae; genus Lepagella. The sequence goes on from CAZUNU010000088.1 coordinate 1,523, forward strand.
CGTAGTTGCGGGGGATTAGCATAGCGCAGTTTTCATCATCGCCATTTTTGCTTCCCATGATTGACACCGCACCGGCGTTGGTCGAGGTTTTCTCAGTGGCACCGTGTTTGAGCGACACTACGGTGTCTCCTTTGCGGTAGATGTATTCCACAATACCGGGAATGATGGAGGCATCTTCCCATTCGCCGCCACCTTTTGCGGATTCAAGTTTTCCGGTCTGAGTGTCGGGCTTGAATGTAAACGTGCCTTCCACTCCGATTCCTCCGATGCGCACTCCTGCAATCTCTATGTCGCAGCTCTTGTTGGCGCTCCATGCTTTCACCTCGATACGGCTGAGCTGATGGCAGAAGGGGAGGGTTATGCCTGAGAAGAGGTGGGTGGCCATGTTACCTGTGGTATAGGCAGTGACGAAATCCACCTGGTCGGCAATTTCCGGGTTGACGCTGAATTTGGTCAGCCTGTAGTTGTAATTCGGGTTATTGCCGGTGATGGTCGTGGCGTTTTGGATTTCACCGATAGCCGGCAGACACGGCGGTTTCTCGTCGAGAGTAGTGAGTGAGGGATAGAAAGCGAAGAAAGTGACCTCATCGCTCTCCCGGCCCATTGCAGGCCAGATACACTCGTCGGATGAATATTTGCCTGGGCCATCGGTTATATCGATGCGGCAGTTGCCGAAGTGAGTGCCAAGGGTGCCGTTGGTCACGAGCTCAGGATCGGCCGGATTGAACGCCGTGACATGGAAATAGGGAAGAGTCACCCCTGTTATTTCAGCTGCACGGGTAGCCACCTCCGGCAACGAGGCCCGGAAAAGTATCCGCTCCCCTGCATGCTCACTTCCTCCGCGCCGGATGTCGTCTTCCTGCGTACAGGCCGAGAGGAGCACCACAGCTCCGAGAAGCATGTATGATGATTTTATCTTAGTTTTCATTTCAGGTCAGTTTTGAAGGAAGTGGTGTTATCTCCGCGGCACCAAGACGTCGGAATTTTCTGTCTCAGCCCATTTGCTCATCTCCACATTGACCAGCACCCGGTCGCTGATGATAGGCTGGCCCGGTTTGGAATCGGCGGGATTGCGCAGGCCCACACCGTTGGTGTAGTTGAGGGTATAGGTATACTCATAGCCCGGCTTCCAATCCACAGCCACAGGGAGTGAGGCCCAGCCGTAGGCTTTCACCACGGCTCCATTGGCTTCGGGATCATATGCCTCTGAACATTCCTCGTCAGTAAAATATTCACCCTCATTGACATAGACACGGGTTTTCACCGTCTTGCCGTCGGTTTTGTCTACAGCGAGGTAAATCACCTCCATTCCCAGGCTGCTGTCGGCAATGCCGCCCTCATCCACTCCATAAGGATACACAATGCTGCCGGGCGCATAAGGCGTGATGTCGGTGATCCGCACCAGTACGCAGATATACATTCCCTCGGAGTTGCCCTCTCCGTTTTCCGGATTATCCTTATAATTCCATTCCGGATTATTGGAGGGAATGATCATGGCAGAGTTCTCGTAGCCGTCACCTTCTCCAACCTTACTGCCCATGACCGTCACAGCCTTGGCAGCAGAAGTGGGAGAATTCCCTGATTTATCAAGAACTGCCACTACATCGCCGGCGCGGTAGATATATTCCACGCTTCCCTTGCCTACATTCTCCCAGCAATATGCGGGAGCAGACACTCCGGCTTCTTCCGCCTGTGAATCTCCGGCGGCAACCTGCTTCATGAAATTGAATGTGCCTTCAGTAGCCACTCCTCCTAATCTCACCCCGGCAATCTCCAGATTGTAGCTTTGGGAATTTCCCCAGGCTTTCACGCGGATACGGCTCAGCTGATGGCGGAAGTTGATGTCGATGGGAGTCTCTTCATTGTCGTAAAGATTGCCGGAACCTATGGCTGTGACGAAATCCACCTGAGAGGCAATATCGGGGACCACCTTGAAGGCGGAAAGCTTGTAACCGGTGGCGTTTTCAGAATCAGCGTCAGCGTTTTCAGAATCAGCGTCAGCGTTTTCGGAATCAGCGTCAGCGGTTGCAAAATCGGTAAGTACGAAATCTTCAGCACCGAAACCTCCGGCCTGTCTCATCTCCCCGCATGAAGGGGAGAAAGCCACAAACGTAAGCACATCGCTGTTGTTAGGCCAGATGCACTCCGGATCTAAAGAGAAATAGGTGCCTGTCTCCGCATTACGGCTGAAAGTCTTGTCAAGGAAATGGGGAGTTATGGAAGATTCTCCGGCCATAAGACTGCTGACCTGGAAGTTGTCCAAAAGATCGGTGGTGATCTCAGTGGCTCGTGAAGTGGCTCGAGAAGAGAGCTGCGGCAGCACTGCACGGAATTCGATTCTGCCGGTGGAATTTTCGTTTCCTTTACGGGTCATCTCTTCCTGTGAGCATGAAGCCGAAAGCAGGAGAAGGCCTGAAAGGGTATATGCGGGTATATGTTTTGCCATGATGAGGTGTTAAGAGGTTGGTCAGTTTTATCTTTTGGGTACATTCAAATTGGGGTCGTAGCCTTCAGCCGCAACCCAGTCTTCCACTGTGACGACAAAGGGAATCTTACCTCTCTCAATGATCGGTTCGCCCGGCTTGGGATCGTCAGGATCGTGCCAGCCGATGCCGGTGGAATAATTCAGGTTGTAGGTGTAGATCTTTCCGGCCTCCCACTTTGCGCCCACAGGGAGTGCGGCCCATCCGAAAGCGCATATCTCTTCGGAGCCGTCGGAAGTATAGAGGGCTGCTTCATCCTCTTTGGGAGAGGTGTAGAAGAGATCCTTTATTTTATATAGCCTCCGGGCAACCTTGCCGTCTTTATCTACAGCCAGATATACCACGCTCATGCCGTCGCGGTCGTTGGGGTAAGGATAGGCAACTTCGCCGGCAGAGTTCTTGACTCTCAGAAGGATGCTGAAATACATCTTATCGGTGGTGTATGAACCGGCGGTTGCGGTGGAAGGATCGTCTTTCCCCTCCCATGCCTCGATTTTCTCAGTCATGGGGAGCACCATTGCGGGGCCTCCGGCGCCCATTATCGGGGCGGCGGTGGCTTCAGTGAGATGGCTTCCGGCTGCCTTGTTGATGGCCACGATCTGCTCTCCCGGAGCGAAGATATGCTCCACGGGGGCTTGGGTGCCGGTGTTGAGCCAGAGAGCCTGTGAGCCGGAAGAGGGCATGTGGGCGGTGAAATTGAAGTCGGCTTCCACCAACGGATTGCCTATGCGCACTCCGGCTATCTCGAAGTCGTATTTCTCGTTGTTGCCCCAGGCCGCCAACTCAATCCGGGCGAGCTGATGCTTGAAGTCAAGCTGTATGCCTGCATCGGAGTCCTTTGTGAGTGTGCCTGTGGCGTAGGCGGTGAGGAAGTCAGCCTGATCGGCAATCTCCGGAGCCACGCGGAATTTTTCAAGGCGATAATCTATGTTGAAGCTGCCGTTGAGGTTCCTTGAGGAGTTGGAGAATTCGAAAAATTCATTTCCTGCAGCTTTCCTCATGCTGTCGGCTGCAGGATAGTATGCGAAGAAATGCAGTGCATGCTCCGAGTCAGGCCAACGGCAATCGTTGCCTCCCGAGGAGAAGAATCGGCCGTCGTCGGCTTTCTCGAAGCGTTCGTCAGTAAAATATGGTGTTATCTCTCCCGAATCGGGATCAATATTATCAGTGTCGGTAGGATTGAAGCAAGTCACCTGAGCAGTGGTGAAATTGCTGCCGGTTATGACTTCTGCGCGAGTCTGGGTGACGGCAGGGAGATAAGAACGGAAATATATCCTATTGTTGCCTGCAGGGCGCTCGCTGTCGACTGCGTTCTCCTGACTGCAGGAAGAGAGCGCGAGCAGCGAAGCTAAAGCAAAATATATTGAAATCTTCTTATCCATATATATCATTAGGTTGGAGAGAATATCAGGTTAGTGATGGGAGAGGTGTAAATATAAGGGTGATCAGGGCACTACTACATCGGGCTGATAATCATCATTCTTGGTGGCGTAGCTCCAGTTGCCCACGCTCACTCCCCAAGAGATTGCCTCGCGTCCCTCTATCGGTTTTCCGGGTTCCGGGTCGGCCGGGTCATGCAGGCCGATTCCCTCCGAATAATTCAATGTATAGATGTAGCGCTTACCGGCGCTCCAGTCGGCGTCGACAGGCACGGCCGCCCATCCGAATTCCTTGATCTCCACGCCTTCGGGGGCTAAGTAAGGCTGAGTAAGCGCGCTGTCGGCGAAGAATTCCCCTTGTCTTGAACCGGGATAGACACGCGAGATGATGGCATCCCTTTCATCTACTGCATAGTAGATCACGGTCATGCCCGTGGTTTTGTCGGCGTAGGGATAAAGTTGCTTGCCCCCTTTGGTGTTGGTGACACGCAGGAGAATGCTGAAATACATCTTGCCGGTGGCATACGGAACGGCTGTGATATTGGGGTCAAGGAGTCCTTCCCATTTGGAGTTGACTGTAGGGATGACCATGGCACACCCTCCGCGTCCCATTATCGAGGAAGCCGATTCTGCTGTGTTGTGCTTGTCAGGGCTGATGCGATAAATAGTGTCGCCTATCAATGTGGCGCCCTCTTCAGATGCTGCAGGAGCACCACGGTAGAGATACTCCACCTTATCCTTCGCTCCGGCCTGTGGATCCATCCATCTGCCTGAAGAAGCGCCACCGGCGGCATCGTTGAATTGGAACGTGCCCTCCACTATGGGATTACCGACGCGCACTCCGGCTATTTCGAAATCATAGCCCGATCCGGCGCCCCATGCTCTCAGCTCCACCTGACTCAGCTGATGGCTGAACGAAAGCTCCACACCCGTTGCGAAATCCTTGAATCTCTCGCCGGCGGCAGAGGCTGTGACGAAGTCAAACTGTCCCGCAATATCGGGGTTTACGCGCACTGTGCCGAGGCGATAGTCGGTCGATACGGTGGAATTCTCTTTCACTGAAGCGTTGGTGAGCTTGAAATAGTTGCTCCTGTCGGCTTCAGGAATGCCGCTGTTGCCGGCAGCCATTACGTCAAGAGAGGGAGAGAAGGCGAAAAACTTTATGATTCCGCCGGTCGAGGGCCATTCGCGCGGCTCCTCATAGGGCGACGACACGAAAGCTATGCCTACGGGGCTTTCGTTGCGTATGAATGTGGCGTTTTCGAAATAGGGAGAGAAAGGGCCATCCTCATTTTTGTGAATATCTCCGGTATTGAAGCATGTCACCTGAAAAGACTCAAGGCCGTCAAGAGTCATATCCTGAGCCCTTGATGATGCGACGTCGGCGAGGGAGGTCTTGAAGTAGATCTTCCCGTTGGCCCAGTCGTAGACGTCAGGCTCAGCCGTCTCCTTTGAGCAGGAGACGGCTGAGATTAACGCCACAAGAGCAAAATATGTCACTCTTATTGATTTCATATTCAAGTTTCGAATGCTGAACTTAGAAGTTTTGAGGTTTTTTGATACAACCTCAGGTATTGCGGATTATTCTTTCGGAACGTTGGTGTTGGTAGGATTCTCATCCCATGCGGCTACAGAAACGGAGAACTTGATGCCGTCGCCGATGATTGGGGTGCCGGGCTTCGGATCTTCGGGGTCCTGAACGCCTACGCCTTCAGTGAAGTCGAGGGTATATACGTATTTCTTGCCTCTCTCCCAGTTTACGCCTACAGGCACTGAAGCCCAGCCGAATTCAACAATCTCATTGTTGGCGCCTACAGCAGCAGTCTTGCTTGGCACGCGGCCGATCACCTTGTTTGAAGCCTTCTCTTTCTCAAGGTACACCACGTTCATGGTTGTGTTGTTGCCGTAAGGATAGATCTGGGCTGTGCTGATCTCGTCGCCTGTCGGCTTCAGGGTCACGCGGAGAAGGATGCTGAAATACATGTCGCCTTCCTCGCTGTCTGCGCTCCACTCTTTGGGGTTCTGTTCGGGATAGGGATCTACTCCCGCGCCTGTGAATGCGCTGTATTTGGGTGCAATCCATGGGTTGGCTGCGCCTGCCCAAGCACCGTTCTTGGTGGGAAGCACCATTGCGTTGCCACCTTTACCCATAATTGACTCGGCAAGAGCAGCTGTAGTGTGTGGAGTAGTAGACATTACGGCACCACCGTTGTAGTTGTTGAATTTACCCATACGGTAGATTTCATCGCCTTCACCGAAGATGTACTCAACCGGGAGACGCTGAGGATTCTTGGATATGCCCCACTGGCCACCAGCCTCAAAATCTACACCACCTTTGCCGTCGCAGAAGTTGAAGATGGCATTGCCCGTGTAGGGACGGCCGAGTCTCACGCCGGCAATCTCGATATTATAAGAGGTGTTGCCTGAGTAGGCGCGAAGCTCGATGTTTGAAAGCTGGTGTTTGAACTTCAGTTCTGCGCCCAAGTTTGCTTCATCTTCATTCTTAGGAACATCAGCTGAGATGTGAGATGTAATGAAGTCAACCTGCTTGGAGAGGTCGGTGGCTACATAGAAACGGCCGAGCTTGAAACCTTTGTAGAGAGTCACATCTTTGAAAGTAGTGCTTTGTTGACCCATCGGATCAAGGGGCACATTTTCGTTACAGAGGTTGAAGAACTGAATCGAGTTGGTGTAGCTTGCCATGTTGTTCCCATAGTTGGAATCACTTGGGTCGAGCTGAGTGAAAGCCGCGTTCTGGATCTCCTCAAGAGAGGGAGCGTAAGCAAAGAACTCCACTTTGTCGCAGTCGGCGGGCCATTTTTGGTTGCTGCTGCTGGCATAGAGATTTGCGCCCATCAGATAGAAAGGCTCGTCCCAGAAGAGGGAATCGGGAGTGATGCCGGTGTCTGACATGTGGTTTGGAGCATAGGCCGACACATAGAAGGTAGCCGGATTCTGGGTGTAATCCAGATCGGGATTTACACGCGTGGCGACGCTTGAACGGAAGGAAATTGGCAAGCCTTCCTTGTTGCCGTTCTTGTTAGGTGTCACCTCTTCTTGTGAGCAGGAGGCGAGGACTACCAAACCACCTGCGACTGCTGTAAGGAATAGTCTGTTCATAAAAGAGATTATTATGGTTAAAATTCTTTTTATTCCTGATGTTATATGAATTGCTGAAAATTATTCAGATGAACCGTATCAAGTCGTGTTTCAGACTTTGAGAGCGTCGTGTTTCAGACTTTGAGATCAAAGTGGAAAGTGTCCCAGGTGTCGATCTCCACGCTGACACCGCCTGAAGCCGGGGGTGGAGGCGGGGGATCGTCGGGTATCTCCGGGAGTTTTAACCCATAGATCTTGATGTGGACGTTCCGGGGGTCTTCGGCTTTGTTCACCTGATCCGATACATCGAAAGTATAGAAGTTGCCGGTGCGGTTCTTCAAAGCTATGTAAAGACAAATCTTATGAGGATACTCATCACCTTCCGGCAGCCCGAACGTATAGAAATCGGAGGTGAGGGAGGAGAGCTGGTCGTCGGCTGTGAGGGTGAACGTGTGCGACACGGCTTCGGATGTGGCCATCATCTTGCCCGGATAATAACCACCGGCCAAGGATGAGATCGTGGCATCGATGTGCAGGTCAGCGCTCTTGAGATTCTCTACGTCTACAAACTCCACCTTATATCTGCACACAAGTTCCTCGGGATAGAGTGTGAGCGTCTGCTCGAAACTCGTGACCTTCAGATTGATGTCGCGCAGCTGGGTGCCGTAGATCATGGAGGGTGTGGCGCGGAGGGGTTCCTCTTCAGTGCCTTCGGCTCGAGGTATGCCGCGTGTCGATATTCCCTGGCCTACGAGGAGGGCGGTCTCGTCGGTTGAGATCTCAAACTCCTCATGTATTTCCTGATTGCGCAGGATATGTCCGTAAGGGTCATCGTTGCTGTGGCAGATGGCTGTCTGTTTGCCACCGTAAGTTCGGATGGTGCCGCCGGTGGTGTTCTTAAACCAATAGTCGAGCATTCCGTGCTCCTGCGAATATAGGTAGAGACCCATCGTGCGTGCCTGATGGTCGGGAACCTTGCTCCAGTCGAACACCACGTTCACCTTGTCGGCGAGTCGGGTGGGAGCGTCGTCATTAAGGGCCTTCTGGCTGCATCCCTCTTCGGTGAGCAGGAAGAGCGCGCCAAGCAGTAAAGCGGAAAGCTTATAACGGTTTAGTTTCATTGCTCACCTCCTTTCCTGCTGTTGGCGTTTGCTTTGGTGGCTTTGCTTTTGGCGTTGGTGTTTCCGCGGCCGATGAGCCACACGAGAGAAATCTCGGCTTTCGTTGGGCCGAAATATCGTAGTTTATATTCTTTCTGGCGATAGTATTCGTTGTCAAATGGGAAATATTTTATGTAATTTCCGCCGAGATAGCCTAATCCTATCGCGAAGTCCATATTCAGGCGTCGGCTGATGGGGAGAGAGTAACCGTATTCTATACCGGTGTTTATGAGGCAGCGGTCCCAGAGAGTGCCGCCGGGTTTACCACCCATATATCCTGTTCCGCCCCATTCGAAGTCGAAAGTAAGGACGCCGGCGTAAATTCCTACGTGATGACCCGTGAGCGGTTTGGCCTCAGCCTTGCTTCCGAACCACCAGCGTGCACCGAGCTCGCCGCCGTAGATTCGCCAGTAGCGGTGGCGCGGGTCGCTGCTCCACCAGCCATACATCCAGTCGGCCAGCACGGAGAAGTTCTTGCCAACATAAAATTCGGCCCCGATGTTGGGAACGGCTGCTATGTCGAAGAGCATGTTGGTGTGGAGATCCATGTAGAATGGCTTCTCTGTCTTCGGAGCAAACACGGTGGCGGCTGACTCCGCTATTACCGACTGATTGTTCAGATCATTCTGATTGCCAGACCGGCGCGGCTCATTGCCGGTGAAGAGATCAGCCTCAGCTATGGCTTCTGCCGTTTCCTCAATCCCGAGGTTTCCATCTGCCATCTGTAGGGAGTCGGCTTGCATAGCCTCGTCGGCCTCGATTGTCTTGAGCACAAGATTCTCGATCTCGCGGTGCATGCGTTTCTCATATTGCACGTAGAGGAATGAATAGCGAAGGGCGGGGAAGAGGTGGGTGTACATATATGCATATGGCACTCCGCCTTTAAGCGTCTTGAGCTTATTAAGGAGACTGTTGCTTTCAGCGGTGGTGAGGGAGGTGCCTGTGGCGGCTCTGCGCAACAGAGCGAGCACTTCAGTCTGCGAAGGTACCGATCGGTCGGAAGCCACAAGATTGTAGAGGCCTCTCCAGTTGCGGCCGAGATATTCAAAATCCGTGATGGAGTCAGGGAGAGCCACGTGTTGGGCGAAGTAGTCAAACAGCACGCGGGCACGTTTCTCGGAAAGACGGTAGTTTATCTGTTCCGAACCCTCGGGAGAGGCGGAGCCGATCACGCGCAATGTGTTGAGCACATATATTGAGTCGCGGCCTGACATTATTTTTATCTGCCGCAGAAGATTTTCGAGCCTTTCCCCGTTGCCGTCAAGACTGAGGTCGAGGTTTGAACGCGACTGCCGGAAATGTACCTCCGTGGAATCAGCCACAACATCTGTCTCCGACAAAGCCACAGGATCAACGGGGCGCGCAACTGCTTCGGTCATCGCCAGCAAAAGCGCAACGAGACATGTCAGTCGATATAATACACTGACATGCAAACCGTTACCGCCCCATTTGGGGAGGGTAAACGATGGGAAGTTATGGCTGTCATACGGCGCTGACATTGGTTAGTTAAGTTAATTATGCCCGGAGGCTAAAAAAGGGAAATAATAAATGTTTAATGATTAAGGCATTATTAAGCACTTATTATTAACGGATAGAATTTGGTTTTATTGAATGAAGACGTTAAATGAAAATCGATGTAAGTTATTACGGGCTATATTTCAAAAAAATCCGTTGATTTCATCTAACTATTCGCAAAATTAGCTATTTAAGTAGATTATTACAAGAATTTTTTCAAAAAAATCATTAAAATTCAGAAATTTGTGTAGCTGCGATCGGAGCAACCCCACTTGGGACCGTAAGCGCCCCTGGGATCGGAGCACCCCCTGGGATCGGCGGTGACCTTGGAAGAGGGCGAGTCAAAATAGGTAATATGTCACCACAGATTTCGTATGTCCGATTTCGTATGTCCGATTTCGTA
>CAZUNU010000089.1:0-2245 GCA_964622105.1 uncultured Sangeribacter sp.
AATTATGAAAAAAGAGAAAGCTTATGTTGTAAGTTTCGGTGATTCCGACAAATATAGCGTACCCTTCGACGGAAGCCGTGAGGAGTTTGAGAAATCAGCAGAATTCAAGCACATCAAGGATGCAGTGTTCGACTATGTGAAGACTAAATTCCCTGAGGCATCCTACAAGTATGTGATCGCTCCCAAAGTAGAGGATCTTTCAGAGCGTGACGAAGTATATCCCGTGCTCAACGAGGATAATCTCGGCAAGTTGAAACATGATGTTGCCCGCCAGGTAGAAGTGAAGATGGGCGACACATCTCTCAACTCTGATGCCCCCTATTCCAACGTGAAATAATCAACCCCTCAACAAGGGCAGGTCATAAAAAAGATTCCGGATGCATCCACACTTGCATCCGGAATCTTTTTTATGCAGAAAGCCCATCGTCTGCGCTTCCTCACGAAGCACCCCCCTACCGGTGTCTATTGATATGCATTTCCTCGAATGAAGGTAGCTCTTCATCAATAGGGTTACGACGCTGATAGCTTTTTTCAGCCGCCTTCCGTTGCCGGCGCATACTGTCGCGCCGCTCCTTACGCAGGCTGTCGCGCCGCGCTTTAGCTTCTGCCTTGGCCACACTGTCGGCACATGCATAAGCCACGGAATCCGGCTTATAGACCACCTCCACCTTTGGAGGCTCGTCAACGGCAGAGGGTCGGCCACAATAACTGACGCACAGTCCGGCAACGGTCACTAACAATGCCAAGGCAGCAATGATTACGATGCCCCGTCGTTCGGAAGATGTAAGCGGATGAGAAGCCATGATAACCTTTTATTACCCGTCAATCAGTTTCTTGTTATTACTCGCCAATCATTTTCTTGCCGCGCGCGCCGAATAGAGCAACACCACGCAATAACCTAAGCAGGGCACCATGAACGAGGCCGACATCGTAGCCGCGTCAGCCACCATGCCCATCAGCAACGTGCCTACCGCTCCACCTAAGGGAGTCATCATAAGCAGGGAGGAAGCCATCTTTGTGGAATCGCCAAGTCCTCTCACCGATATTGCGAAGATCGTGGGGAACATGATCGCCTCGAAAGCATAGCAGCAGAAAAGCGAGATCTTCGAGATGATGCCAAGATCGATTGTCACCAGGAATGAACAAACCACAGTCATCACCGCGCAAAACAGAAGCACCTTCTCCGCCCTTATCCTGCTCATTATGGCACTACCGATTACGCGTGCACACATGAAGAGGCCGAGCCCACCGAAAGAGAGCACTATTGCCGCGGTGTTGAGGTCGAGCCAGCCGTCGGAAGTGACGTAATTGATAAACAAGCTGTTGATGGAGATCTCGGCTATCTCATAGAAGAAGAGGGCTCCGACTCCGGTCATGAAATGACTGTTGCATAGGAGAGTTTTCAGTGTAGGCCCTACGGCCGATGCCGGTTCTTCACTGTCGCCACCGATCTCAGGAAGCTTAACCCGTGAGAAAATCAGGGCCACGATGACTACTATAATACCCATTACAGTATAAGGAAGCGCCACCTCACCGTCACCATCCGTACCGAATATCACCGGAGCCACGATAGCGGGCGCGAGGAAGCATCCGAGCCCGTTGAACGACTGAGCCAGATTGAGTCGGCTTGCACCCGTAGCCTTGTCGCCAAGTTCGGTGATGTAAGGGTTGGCGGCCGTCTCAAGCACCACGAGTCCGCAGCCTATTATGAAGAGCGCGAGCAGGAAGAAGGTGAACGAAGCGGCAGCCTCGGAGGGTATGAAAAGAAATGACCCGAGCGCAAAGAGCAGGAGGCCGAACACCACTCCCCGTCGATAGCCGAAGCGCGTGAGGAAAAGGCCCGCCGGAATGGCCATGAGGAAGTAACCCACATAGGTAGTGAACTGCACCATCGACGATTGGGTGATTGAGATGTCCATCGTCTGCTGGAAATGCTTGTTGAGCACGTCAAGGATGGAGCGCGCGAATCCCCAGATGAAGAAAAGGGAGGTCACGAGGATGAACGGGAGGAGATATTGCCGGCTCACGAGCGACGTTTTACCGGAAGCTTGTGTCTTTGATGTCATGATGTGGTTAGATATCCTTAGATATTGAATTGATCGTTTTACTCTGCGTGTTTTATTCTGCGTGCTTAACTCCGTGGAGAGATGGGAGAAAAGCTGCATGTCCGCAGGCCGTTCAGGCTTGCGAATTTAAGCATAATATCTGAATATATTGTATAAATCCTCCCTTTTCACATAAATAT
>CAZUNU010000089.1:2345-11500 GCA_964622105.1 uncultured Sangeribacter sp.
TTTCTTGAAAAGGCTATCTCTCTGAATTCAATCATGCAGGACACCATTAATCTTTCTTACAATCTTCAATTATTGGGAGAAGTCTATCTACAACTAAAGCAGTATGACGAAGCTTCAAAATGTCTCAACCAGGCACTTGAAGCCACACCGTCATCACATATAGCCAAGGTTCATCTTGCCGATATCGAATATGAAAAAGGGAATATCCCAGCAGCACTCAATCTTATCGAAAATATGGCTGATTCCGTCGACCATAATGAACGTCCATATGCTGTTGCTACAGCGGCACTTATATATAGTAAGGCTGGATTGATAGATAGCGTTTATCATCTGGCAAAACAACTTATCCAACAAAAAGGGAACGGTCATATAGGTTACTATCTGCTAACCAAAGAAGAGATGAAAGATTTCGTCAAGCCTGACTCATTATATCGTTACATCCAAGGTTATGTAGCTCATACTGAAAAATACATGGATAATATTGTACGTGAGAAAATCATCTTGCAAGAAACATCCTATAATTACCAGAAGCATGAACGTGACAAAAACCGATTATTGGAAGAAAATTTAAAACTAAAAAACAAATTGATTGGCTGTATTGCAGTTATCTCAGTCCTTATGATTGTGGTCCTTCTGGCAAGCCTATATAAGACACAGTCTAAGCTTACCTTATCTCGAGTACTCGACAATATCAGGCAGATCAGAATCGGCCAAGAGTCGTTGTCACCCGAAAATGCTTTGTCTCTCGAAAAAAATAATTCTGAATCCGAACTCAAAGCATCACTTCTAAAGAATCTTGAGGATCTCGCGGAGACAAATCGGTTTCATTTGTCAGAATCTTTTCTTCATTCAGACACCTATGATATCTTACAAAATCTTATATCCACACAGAAACCTATTCCGGAGAATAGCGAACTATGGTCAGAGATTGAAAAGCAGATAAATGAATGGAGTCCCAACTTCAAAAAGAATTTGGATATTCTCACGGATGGTAAACTCAAGCAAACAGATTATGCTATTGCCGTGCTGATCAAGTGTGGATTCAACACTTCGCAGATGGGTATTCTGCTGTCCCGAGCAAAAAACACCATATCCACCCGAAAAGATAGTCTTTCAAAGAAGCTATTTAAAGAAAAAAGGCCATCAAAAGATCTTGAAACATTAATACACTCTATCTAAACCTTTTACCTCTTTATACAATAATAAAAAATTAGTTCGGAAAAAGTTCGGTTTTCAAAAACCGAACTTTTTCCGAACTAATTTTTTACCGATTCTCCACTATAAATCCCTTTCTTTGCACTATCAAATCTAAACCGATGTTTTTATGAAAAAAAACTTGTTACATCTCTTAACCTTATTTCTCCTTATTTCGGTAAATATTACCCCTGCATTCGGAGATACGGATGATCCATCGCCAAATGATTCCATGTCCACCATAAATAACAAAATTAGTTGGTATCACCATAATATTACATGGAAGAATATGGTAATCTGAGGGTTGATACAGTAACGGTCACATTTTGAGATTCCTAGAAAAAGTAGAGCGTTACACACGATTAGGTGTCCTGTTCACTTTGTTGTATAACGCTCTCTTTTTTTCTTACAAATAATCTTTATATAAAATTGCAGTTATAAGGATTTTTAGTAACTTTACTTTTAGTACAGCTATCGAATCTCGCTATGGAGATTCATAGAGAAAAGCTATATTCTTTCTTTTAACTTTTTATTATGACTTTTTTAAGACTACTCCTCTTCTCTCTTATATTTAATGTTTTCGGTATGGGGTATGCCGAGAATATATGGAAAACGGGATATCGCGAAATTCTTGTGGAGGATACTGCCCGTTCCGAGGTAATTTATGTCCACATCTCAAAAGATCCTAAGTTAAAGAAAGAACAGGTAAAATATGAGATGCTTTCTATCGGTGACAGCATCACAGTGTACGGTGGGCATGGTAACTATCAATTAGACTCCATATACTCCACACGTAGCGTTGAGCCAAATAAAGAGGAGCGTAGACAATTATATAACGAATACGAACCACTGCGCGAATCCTTAACTATAGATACCAAAAAAGGTGTTTTAAATTTCTATGGTAGTGTGTTTATTAATGATTATAGGTATGCTGAGCCAATCCCCGAGATTGAATGGACTCTCACTGATGAGACGGAGGAGATAATGGGATATACATGCAATAAAGCCACTGCAAAATGGAGGGGTCGGGAATGGACTGCCTGGTATTCCGATATTCCTATCAATGCCGGTCCATGGAAATTCCAGGGATTGCCGGGTCTTATCCTGAAGGTTGAGGATACCACCGGTGAGCACTCCATCTATGCCATTGGCACCGAAAATATCGTCTACCCTATAGGCCACACATATAGGGCATACACTAAATCTACCAGAGAAAAATATAATGAAGCAAAAGAGGATTATGCTGCCAATGCCGGCAAAACATTTGCTAATTCTGGAATGGTCTTTTTTAAATCCGAGGAGGAGAAGCAGAGGATGTCAAACAGACGTCTATTTCATGCACCAATTGAGCTTGAATAGGGCATTTTTATGATAGGGATATGTCAATATGATATTTTTTATACAATTTATTGCAGGTTTATGATTTTTGTGTAAATTTGTAATTAGTAATCTCGAAGGTAATTAACCACTTGATGCTATACACAATAGAGAGGAAAAAATAATCAATTTTGTGCAAGTTAATATTCTGTGAAGAAATATGGCCACAGAATAGATTAATTAGCCTTTACATTTCCAAACCATCCAAGCCACCTCTTTATAATTATAATTATGATTCACCTGAGAATATTTTTCCTAACGATCATACTTGCTACTGTTTTCGGTATGGGGCATGCCGAGACTATATGGGACACAGGATATGAGACGATACTCGTGGAGGATACTGCGCGTTCGGAGGTGATCTATGTGCATATTGCAAAAGATCCTAAGTTAAAGGAAGAGAAAGTGAGATATGAGAGGCTGGGTATCGGTGACAACATTACTGTGTACGCAGGTCAAGGCAACTATCAGTTAGATACATTGTTTTCAAGGCGACCTCCTGAGATTTTTAATAATCCCCCTCAAATTGCCTTTCAATATGTCCGAGAATACAGTAAGGAATTTGAACCAATTCCTGAATCACTGACTATTCATAGGGAAAAAGGTGTTTTAAATTTCTACGGAAAAGTGTTCATGAACTATTATCGCTATTCCGAGCCTATCCCCGAGTTTGAATGGACTCTCACTGACGAAACTGAGGAGATAATGGGGTATCCATGCAATAAGGCCACCACAACGTGGAGGGGTCGGGAATGGACAGCATGGTATTCCGATATTCCTATCAATGCCGGTCCCTGGAAGTTCCAAGGATTGCCGGGTCTTATCCTGAAGGTGGAGGATTCTGCCGGAGAGCACTCAATCTATGCCATAGGCACCGAAAATATCGTGTATCCAATAGGTCATCCCGAGAAAACATATACTAAGGCTACTCGTAAGAAATATAACGAAGCTCTTGAGGAGCACGCTACTAATTACGGTGAGATGTTGATAAAGTCGGGTATGGTAACTTTTAAATCTGAAGAGCAGAAACGCACCTTTTCCAAAAGTCGCAAATTCCACGCACCGCTCGAACTCGAATAAGACCGGGGCGGCGACTTCCCTACCAACTGATGAAAGAGTACTTTATTTCTAAACACTTCTGACTGAACGGATGAAAGAGTATCGACTGAAAGACCACTGACTAAACTATCTAACTCATGCGCATAGCCGGAAAACTTATCATATTGCTCACGATTTTCCTTCTCTCTTCACTGACCCTCGGAGCGAAGCAGACGCTGACAGGAAAAGTGACGGATCCGGACGGACAGCCGTTGCAGGGAATCATCGTGCGCCTCTATTCCAACGGCAAAATCAAAGCTTTCGCAAACTCCGACAAGGCAGGCGCTTACCGCCTTTCAGCCGACACTATCATTTATCCCGCAAAACTCACGTTCTCCTCCCGCTCCTACAGTCAGCAGGAGATGGATCTGTCGCCGGATGCCGTAAGGGAGTCGAAGGGCACTATCCCGACCGTAACCATGACCCCGGAAAGCTACACGCTGCAGGAAGTGGTGGTGAAGGTGCCACATACTCGCGTGAAGGGCGACACTATCGTTTACGACGTGGCGGCGCACACGAGTCCGGGCGACAGAAGTATCGAAGACGTGATACGCAAGTTGCCGGGGGTGACTGTGGCTGACAACGGCCAGATAAGCTATGACGGCGAACCAATCAACAATTTCTATATCGAGGGTCTGAATCTGATGGGAAAAGGCTATGCCGTGGCTTCGCAAAACATACGTCCTTCCGACGTGTCGAGCGTAAGTGTCTACGAGCGTCATCAGGCGAAGAAAGCCCTCCAGGGGGTGAAGGATTCCAACAGCGCGGCCCTCAATCTCAAGCTCAAGAAGGGCAGCATGCTCCGCCCTGTGGGCTTTGTGGAGGCCGGGGCAGGTGCCGGTGACGAGACGCTCTGGCTCGGCAACCTCTATTCAATGCTGATCTCCCCGGGTAACCAGACCATCATCAACGCCAAAGGAAATAATGCCGGAACGGTGCTCAAGCCTTTCCGCAATCTCGCCGGAAAAGCGGGCAGCCTCTACAGCGACGAGCCTTTCGGCAAGCCCTCACTCAAGACCGACCGTTACCTCGATAACACCTCCCTTTTCGCTACAGCCAACACGCTTTTCAAGCTGAAAGAGGATCTGACGATGACCGTAAACTCATCTTATGCCAACGAAAGGGGCAACTTCGACGAATCTTCTACAACCACCTATCTCTCAGCGGATACCGATGACCTTTTTTATAAGGAGATGGTGGATAATTCCATGCACCGGCATGACGTGGAGGTGGCGGCCAAGATCGAGAACAATGCGCCCAAGCTTTACCTCAACGACCGTCTGGCCTTTTCCGGTCAGTTCCGCGACAACGGCTATGGCATCGTCACTTCGGAAGATGTGCGCCAGGATCTCGAGGGCAAGACATTCTCTTTCACCAACGACTTCTCTTCCATCATTCGCAGCGGCAGCAATGTGGTGGAGGTGAAATCGGAGACCTCTTTCGTGCGCTCCCCTTATTTCCGCATGGGCTCTGTCTCGCCCGACGGACTCACCGCCACAAGGAGCCAGAACGTCTACTCCCGGAATTTTCACAACGCCGAGACTGCCGAATGGACCAAACAGCTCGCCAAAAGGCACTCCATCGGTCTTGAGGCCGGATTCTCCATAGATGCCGACCGGTTTAACTCCGCCGGAGCACGCGAATCCGCCCAAGGGGAAACTCTATCAGCCAACAGACTGAAAGGGCATGAGATCACCGGATCCATCACGCCTACCTACAGATTCCGTTACAGTATCCTGACAGCCACCCTTAAAGTGCCTCTCTCTTACGCATCAAGAAGATATACCGATATCCTTACAGGTGAACGATACCCCTTTGATGATTTTCTCGCCAATGTGAATCTATCATTAATGTTCAGGTTCTCACAGTCCGACAGGCTGCAGGTGAGTGGCTCCCGCAAGCATGAGTTAGGCGATATCTATAGCCTTGCAGTGAATCCGTTGTACACCACTTTCCGCAACTCCACCGTGCTCGGCAACGGCACCCTCCTCCGCGCCCTCTCCCACTCCGCCACTGCCGCCTACACCCACATGGATCCGCTGAACGCCTTTTATGTGAGAGGCATGATGATATACACCCATAAGAAATCGAATTCTCTCCCGGTGTCGGATGTAAGCCAGTCGGGCACATCTTCCGGTGCGCTCCGTCAGGACGCCGTAGCCCAGACGCTCAACGTCGTGCTCAATGTCACCAAGACCATAAGACCCTGGAACACCACTTTCGGACTCTCTGCCTCCGGAATAGGAATGGAGCGTGAGACTTCCCGCTCCGGAATGGTGATTAAAGCGCGTAACACCAACGGAAACGTGACAGCTGATATCGAGACGGAGCAGTTTAACAACATTCTGCGGTCGAACCTCAGCGCCGGATACTCATTCAGCGTGCAGACTTTCTCCGGCGACATCCCTACAAATCATTTCGGCGATTTCTCCCTGCAGTGGAAAGTGTCGGTGTTCCCGGTGAAGAAGCTGGAAATATACGCCAACTTTGCCTACCGTAATGCACAGCTCGCTGAAGACACCTATAAGCAGACCACCTTCCTTGATGCCGGCGCGAGATTCTCATTCGGCAAATTCTCACTGGATCTTACAGCCCGCAACCTCACCGACACCAGGCAGTATGCCTACACCATCTACCGCGCACTCGACATCTGCCGCTACGAATTCTCGCTCCGTCCGGCAGAGGCTCTGCTCACCCTGAAATATAATTTCTGAACATTGACACCCCGGGTAAGGCAAGAATATCCATCCGGAGCCGTTATATAGACGTGGCCGAGGCTTCTGATGAAACCTCGGCCACGCAACTAAGTTATGACGCCGACAGACATTTACTTGCTGCCCGTAGTGGTGTTATCGTTATCTGTCTTAAGCTTGAACCTGATAGGAAGATTAAACCAGCTGGCTACGTCCTTGCCTTCGTTCTGGGCGGGTGTCCACTTCGGCATGTTCTTGACAATGCGGATAGCCTCCTCATCAAGGAGGGGAGTCACACCTTTCGCCACTTTCACCTCTCCGATGGAGCCATCGGCCTCGACCACAAATCTAACTATCACGTTGCCTTGCTCGTCATTCTTTACGGCCTCCTCCGGATAACGGATGTTGTCGTTGAGGTAACTCATAAGTGCGCCTAAGCCACCTTTGAATTCTGCCGTCTTGTCTACCGACATGTAGATTTCACGCTCCTCATCGGGAGCAGCAGGAGCTTCAAGGGCTTCGGGAGCCGGAGCATCGGAGGTAAGGGCAAACGACTTTATCACGCCGGCCACACCGGGAATGGCTGTCACTGCACATCCGGCCAGGAGAGCCGGAACCAGAAGCATCGCCGCAAGACGGCGCTTCGAAGATGTTTTCTTTTTGTACATCATAGTCACACGTTTTTTAAGTTTACTGTGATTAAGGCTGTTGGCGAGCGACTGGAAACGAAAGCCCACAGCCTTTTTTATTAATAGAAGTTGGTATTGCTTCATGTCGGCGCCGGAGGCGATCACCGCCTCGTCGGCCTGATATTCATGCACTGCCTTCAGCTCATCCCTGAGTGCCCAGGCGGCAGGATTGAACCATTGCAGGCATATCACGCATTGGGCAAGCAGAAGGTCGGCCCAGTGGCTGAGGCGCAGATGTGCAAGCTCATGCTGCATTATCATGTCGGCCGCCTCATCGTAGTCGCTGCGGCGCATCACCACATTGTTGCGCCAGCTGAATGGAGACACTGAAGGATCGTCGGTGAGCACAAGCGTGAATCCGTCACATTCAATCTTCTCCCCTTTACGGATAGTGTTCAGAAGCCATATCCAGCCGGCCACGGTATGAATCACGGCAAGCACCACGCCTGCCAAGTAAACGCTATAGATCACACGGAGCACATTTGCGGAAAACCACCCATGGTATCCTCCCGACGCGCTTACTGCCGCATCCGTCTCCTGCATTCCCTCCTGACCCGTGGTGATTATTCCTCCGGTCAAGGCTCCTATCTCTATCTGCCCGTCTCCGGCCGGTGCACCCTGCCGCATGATAAGCGAGAGGATGATGAAAGGCAGGATCACGGCCACGGCGTAGATGGTGAGGATGAATATCCGGTTGAAAGAATGTTGCCGCTCGCCCGCCACCGTGAAGATATAGGCGAGATAGCCGAAGCCTATGATGAAGGCTGATATTATGGAATAAGAAAGCAACATAGGCTATGAGTTTTTGGATTGATCACTGCCGAGGCCACCCTTCTCCACGAGGTCTACAATCTCCTTGAGCTCGTCGATGGAGATTTTCTCCTCGGCCACAAGTGCCGACACAGCCGATTTGTAGGAATTTCCGAAGAAATTACGCACCACGTCGGCCAGCGAGCGGCTCTGGAAACAGCTGCGGTCGACTGCCGCACGGAAACGATGGGCCGTGCCAAACACCTCGTGCTCCACATAACCTTTCGACTCAAGAATCCTCACCGTGGTCGAAACCGTGTTGAAATGAGGCTTCGGCTCCGGATAGAATTCTATCATCTCCCTCACGAAGAGGGGACCATGTTCCCAGAGAAGATTCATTATCTCAGTCTCCTTCTCCGTGAGTATCTGCTTCTTCCTTCCTGCTTTCATATCTTTCTCTTTTTCTATATTTTTTCTTTACTGTTAAAATTCCCGTAATCAAGTTGGTTGAAACTCTTATCAAGCCCTGAGGCCTGTAATGCTGATTCCCCCGTTTAAGAATATTTCGCCTGTTCCCGCATCATGGGAACTCGTTTTGATTCATTTAATTGATTCGATTGCGTATAATGGATTTCTGCTTTGAGTGTTTTTAAGTGATTATTTATATGATAGATTTTTTATTACAATAAGTTTATGGGGCAAAGATAATACTAAAATTTTAGTTATACAACTAATTTTTACGTTTTATTTGAAAAATTTTTTCTTTCTGTCCGTCACGGGCATTATTTCCACCCTGTGGCCGTATTCAGGCCCCTTTCCTCATCATTATCCCTCACAGCTTAAATAAGTGGCTACTTTTGAGGTAGGAATCCGATTATTTTTGTTAATTTTGCCAAATATTAAACCTGATATATCCGATATGGTCTATAGATATGATTATCTCGTGATCGGCGCGGGCATCGCCGGTATGAGTTTCGCATTGAAAGCGGCCCGCCACGGACGTGTGGCTGTGATCTGCAAGACTACTCTCGAAGAGGCTAATACATTCTTCGCGCAGGGGGGTGTGGCAAGCGTAACCAACCTCGAAGTGGATGACTTCGGAAAACACATCAACGACACCATGATAGCCGGCGACTGGCTTTCAGATCCGGCTGCCGTGGAGAAAGTGGTGACAAATGCTCCCGACCAGATCAAGGCCCTGATTGAATGGGGCGTGGACTTCGACAAGAAGGATGACGGAAATTTCGACCTTCACCGTGAGGGCGGCCATTCCGAATTCCGCATACTCCACCATGCCGACAACACAGGCGCTGAAATTCAGGTGAGCCTTGCCGACACACTCCGCCAGAATCCC
>CAZUNU010000090.1:0-11448 GCA_964622105.1 uncultured Sangeribacter sp.
GTTGCTGCTGCGAGCACTGCAAGGAGTGCGAGGGCTGAGATGATTTTAGTCATACGATTTGTGTGGAATTTAAGAACAATGAAAAACTAATATTAATTAATAATTTATTGTGGCTTTGTCCATCACGAGGCTGTCGGGAACTCTTTCCGTGGCAGTCTCCCCTCTGTGGTTATGTCACAATTGTAGAACATTGGTTGATTGAAAAAGTTTTTAAGAATATGAAAAATTTCTTTCAAACTTTAAATTCTCAAAGAAATTTGTAATTTTGGATATCCCCAAGCAAGAAAAATCGTAAGTGGAACAAGCACTGGGGCAGGGAGAAACTTTAAGAATACCTATACAATAAAATCACCCTTATTCAGGATTTAATTACCTGATCAAGGGTGATTTAGTTATCTTTTATCTTGTCGGGGTGAAAGGATTCGAACCTTCGACCCCCTGCTCCCAAAGCAGGTGCGCTAACCGGACTGCGCTACGCCCCGATGGCCTTTCGGCTTTTGTTTTGCAAAATTAATACTTTTTTTTATCCTGAACAAGTTTTTTCCATTCTTTTTCTGCCAATACCACTCTGATTACGTGATTTGGTATGTGAAATTCGTTTTCAAGGCGTGGGTAGGCATTCTGAGGGTCCTTGTTAAAGATAGTCGTAACTGTCTTGTACTGATCAATTGAAGATAGTCTCCGAAAATCTGTGATCTTCCCTTCGTTGATCCATTGAACCATATGACTGTAAACTGTAGCTACCCCAATATTTTTTAGTAAGGCGATTTCCTCGGGAGCCATTCCGGAGTTGAATAGAAGCAAAGTTTCTTTCTGGCTTGAACCGACTGGAAGAGTGCCTTTTAATCCTTTGTGTTTTCTTATGATGGGAAGAAACTTTTTCGCATATTTGACCAACTTGACCTGACTGACTCCTGAAATTTTCGCAAATGAGTCGATATCTTCCGGCTGAATGGCCACTAACTCTGCAAGTGTAGCATCTGAAAACACCACATAATCACCTTTCTTCTCCTCAGCAGCTAACTTTTTCCTCATCTCTTTGAGCTGCTCAAGAAGTCGTTGGTCGGGAGTAAGAGATACAGTAGCAGCCTTCTTAGCATTGCTTTTTCTTGTGTAATCTATGGGTTGATAACGGCTCAATTCGATATTCTGCAAGCCTTTTACAACTTTCATCCCCAGTGGTGTAGGCCGAAGATGGAAATTATCATCGTAGGCTATCTCAAACAATCCCAGCTGCACCATCTGATGCAGATAGTTGTTCCATTCGGCATTGGTGAGATCTCGCCCGGCACCATAAGTTCGCAAGAGGTGATAACCTTTGTCATAGAGTTCTTTCTTGGCTGACGCCCGGAGGATGTCAATGATAGTCTGGATGCCTTCACGTGCATTCACTCTGATCACAGCACTCAGGGCTTTTTGAGCGAGCACGGTGCCATCAATTTTCTCGCGTGGTGAAAGGCAGTTGTCGCAATTGCCACAATCGTGAACGGCTTCCTCACTGAAATAGCTTAGCAAGATGCGTCTCCGGCAAACCGAAGCCTCGGCATAACGCTGCATGAAGTCGAGTTTTTCATTATTGATCGCAGCTTGCCCTGAATCCTGAATGAAATTTCTCCGCATTATGATATCGGAAAAATTATAAAACATTATTGCCTCAGCCGGTAGACCATCTCGCCCGGCTCTGCCAATTTCCTGATAATAGCTCTCGATATTACCGGGGAGATTATTATGCACCACCCAGCGGATGTTGCTTTTGTCAATACCCATGCCGAAAGCCAAGGTGGCACACACCACCTGTACCTCTCCGCTTACAAAAGCTCTCTGGGCTTCCTCCCGCTCTTGTGCTGAAAGCCCGGCGTGGTAGCAAACTGACCTGTATCCCTTTTCTTTCAAGGCCTCATGCATGTCTTCGGTTTTCTTCCGGCTAAGGCAATACACAATACCCGCATCGAGATGATATTTGTCGATAAGACCACTTATCATTCTGACACGGTTTTTCTTACCGGGATCATTCATCACGGTGAGAGAAATGTTGGGCCGGTCAAACGAACCAATGTATATAAAGGGATTCACAAGACCAAGGGAGGATGATATATCTTCTCTTGTGAGGCGGTCGGCTGTAGCGGTCAGAGCGAGCACAGGCACTCCCGGGAATTTCTGTTTCACTGCCCTCAATTGGGTATAGACAGGACGGAAATCGTGACCCCACTGTGATATGCAATGTGCTTCATCTATTGCCACAAGCGAAACCGGAATGCGTGCGGCAATAGCGTCAATCTCAAGCATTAGCCTTTCGGGAGAAATGTAAAGAAGTTTTAGGTGACCCTGCATTGCTTCATACAGACTTTCCCGGTTGGCATATTCGTCACGGTTGGAATGGACGGCGGCAGCAGGAATCCCATTGGCACGCAGCGCTTCAACCTGATCATTCATCAAGGCTATGAGTGGAGAGACTATTATGGCACATCCAGGTAGTGAAAGAGCCGGAATCTGATAGCAAAGCGATTTGCCGCCTCCGGTAGGCATCAACACGAAAGTGTCTTTCCCGGCAATCACATTGTCGATAATCTCTTTTTGGCCTGGCCGGAATGATCGGTAGCCGTAATATTTATTGAGAATCGTTTCGGGGGCAGTCATTATGGGAATGAGGGTAGATTATGAGGCTCTGATCGGAAAGAAAGATTATGCCAATTCAGTGTGCTGATTCCCGAAATAAGGTCTCGGCTATCAGCCAGTCAAGAGGTACGTCAAGATCCACTGCCCGGGAAGCATCCATTGGTGAAGGAATTACTTTGGTGAAGGCTGACATAGGCCCTTTACGCAAAGCTGCAACCGTCATGACATACACCGCTCCTGTATATTCCCATACTTTCGGTGCATCCTGACGTCTTGTGAATTTGCCGTCGCCCTTGGAGATGTGAAGGGTGCCGTCGGGCGATGTTTCAAAAGCATTGTAATAAGGGTTTGTGCGTGCCTCACATACACTCACTACCATATCGCAGTCTGGAGTCCAGAGACTCAAAGCATTCCGGATATCCTCGAGAGTGCGTAAGGGCGATGTGGGTTGCAGGAGCACAACACGATCGAAGTCATGTCCAAGACGTTGAAATTCGTCAAGGGCATGAATTATCACATCGTAAGAAGAGGCCGTATCAGTCGCAAAGCGAGGGGGACGTAGGAATGGCGCCACATTTCCTGAAAGACGTGCGGCATCTGCGATAGCCGGGCTGTCGGTAGAGACGAACACCACGTCTTCGGGTGCAGCTAAAGCGATGGCCTGGTCTGCTGCGCGGCATACAAGCGGACGCCCGCAGAAGGGTTTAAGGTTCTTGTCAGGAATCCCCTTGCTTCCTCCGCGGGCAGGTATGAGCCATAATGTCTTTGGATGGCGCATGAGATCAGTCTTTCTCGTAAAATACGGCTTCCTTGAAGTAACGTGCGAGAAGCGTGCCGGAAGCCCAGTCATCGCATGGCGTCAGGGAGGAGCCCAGAGACTCGTCGATGATGTAATCCACGATAGGCGCACCGGCATAAATGGAGCAGATCACTCCACCCCCCAGACGTGGATTCACTTCCATAAGAAGATAACGGTCGCTGTCGAGATCTTGGAGGAACTGGAGGTTGACGGGACCGCGCAGAGAGAATTTCTCAATCACCTTGCGGCTCAGATCCTCAAGAATACGGTTATGGCAGGTAAGTGTCCGGGTAGATTCACCCCCCATAATCTCAAGTCGCTCACGGGGTACTGTTACGAGTATTTCCCCTTTGTTGTCGACATAGCAGTCTACGGTGTATTCACGGGCATGCTCAATATATTCCTGTATGAGGTAATTATGGAGATCCTGAAGATGCATAAGTTCCTCAATATTAGTGAATATCTGTATTCCTCTTGATGAACCACCTTTACGAGGCTTGGCTATTGCCGGCATCTGAGCGGAGAGTACGCTGTAGGTGCGCGGTATAGGGAGTTCCGCCTCTTTAAACACTTTGGCGGCGTCGGCTTTGTCGAACAGTGAGCGGGCATGTTCAAAATCCGTTACCGGTACGAATACATCTTTCAGTTCTGACTTTAAGATAGAGGCTACCTCAATTGAATTATTTACAATCGGGAGAATGATGTTGACATTGTAGTCGCTGACTACTTTCTTGATATCGTCAACGACTTCGGGATTATTGAACTTCAGACCCTTGATAACTTTAGCCTCAAGAGCGATGGGCACCTCTTCGGAGAGGTCGTAGCTCACGATGTCAACTGAATAGCCGATACGCTGCCCTGAGCGTTTGAGGAGTTCCGCAAGCGATACCCTGCGTGCGCCTCCGAGGAGAAGCACCGTGAGTTTCTTATTATTCATCTGTTGTATATATTGGGTTTATAATTCTTCAGGTGGTCGCCTGACGTAAACCAGGCAATAGTCTTCTCAAGTCCTTCTTCGAGCGTCACTTCCGGACGCCAACCCGTAAGGCGGGTGATCTTTTCATTGGAGCCGAGCAGACGGAACACTTCGCTGCCTGAGGGACGGAGTCTTTCGGGATCGACAGTCCATTTCACCTCTGCACCCATCAGGCGGGCGATGGTCTTGAGAGTAGTCTCCATGCTTACTTCACGTTGTGTGGCGATGTTTATCTCCTCACCTGCCAAGCCCTGAGTGCGGGCAATAGCGATAAAGCCACGGCACGTGTCGGCCACATAATTGAAATCGCGTGTAGGAGTGAGATCGCCTACCATTATCTCCCTTTTACCTGATGCAATCTGGGTGATAATGGAGGGGATGATGGCCCGTGCGCTCTGGCGTGGCCCATATGTGTTGAACGGACGCACCACCGTGACGTCAAGATCGAATGCATTGTGGAAACTGAGAGCTATGGCATCCGCTCCTATTTTGGAAGCTGAGTAGGGGCTCTGTGGCTGTTTGGGGTGTGCCTCATCAATAGGCACCCTGAGAGCCGTGCCGTAAACTTCCGATGTTGAAGTCACAAGAAGGCGGTCGACGCCATTGTCACGCGCAGCCTGGCAGATGTTCAGAGTGCCTTTGACATTGGTATCGACGTAGCTGTCGGGAGCGATATAGCTATAAGGTATGGCAATAAGAGCTGCCAAATGGAACACGGTGTCAGCATCCCTGAGGAGTTCGCGGCAGAAATTCGGATCGCGCACGTCACCGGTAACTACTTTAAGGCCCGGATGAGTCATCCCCTCAAGCCATCCCCAGTTGTTGAAAGAGTTATATTGAGCCAAGGCTGTCACTTCACAACCCTCCGCGAGGAGTGCCTCCGTAAGATGGCTGCCGATAAAACCGTCGGCTCCGGTGACCACTACTTTCTTCATCTGCAATGATATTGTTTTTCCGACTTGAGATTATTTGGTAATTGTTTCTATTCTGCCGTTATATTCCCTTTCTCCATGAAAGTCTGGATGTGGCGGCGTTTCTTTTCCTCGAAAATCTCAGAGATCTTGAAGAATATTCCGGTCTCCTCTACATCTCCAAACTCATGGTTGACGGCTGTGCCGAACACTTTCATGGTAGGCGACAGCGACATGTAGGCATTAACGAGAGGCGGGATATTTTTACCGTTCTCCCGTATGGCTTTGTTGAGAATTCTATAGTCTTCCTTGAAGGTCTCACCTGTGAAGACAGCCTGAATGTCGGGGTCACAAGCTTTCGAGGGGAGGGCTTCTATAGGAGTGATAAGGTTTTCCTTATCAGCGAAGTGCTTATGAAGGAATCCTAAAAGAAGGTCTCTGGATGCAGAGCCGTAATTGGGATACATCGTGACTTTACCGAACAGGTATTCAATCTGAGGATATATCACGGTCAGTGCGCCCAGACCGTCCCAGAGATTGTCAAGCACATAGAGAGCCTTGGATTGGGATTTAGTACTCTGATAGTCAATGGCTACAAACGAACGCCCAAGCTCAAGAGTATTTGGAAGATATTTTTCGATGAATTCCGGAGAGAATCGGAACATGTGGGACGTGGCAATGTTAGGCACTCCGTCTTTCATACGTATGTCTTCACCTAAAATAAATCTGTAGCCGCCCACAATCTCACGGTCTTCCGGATTCCATACCACAAGCTGGCGGCAAGGCACCTCCATTGTGTCAAATTCATCGATGTCGCAGCTCTTTCCAGTGCCGCCGCCGGCATCGCGGAATGCTATCTCGCGCAGACGCCCTATCTCCCGCATGGTGTTGGGCGCATTGAATGCGTCGACCACATAGACTTCGTTGTTGCCTTTGTTGGCATGACGAAGCAGACGTTCGGGAGTAAGTTCAGCAGCGATAAGCTCTTTATCGACAGGATCTATAATCTTTTCCATGATCTAATTATTACCCGGTTGATGATAAATGGTCCGGCAAGGTTGCTGTTACCTTGTTTGGCCGGAGGATTAAAAGACAACGGAATACCGGAATTTTTGCAAAATTAATAAAAAAACGTGTTAAAGCAAAATTCAAGCAAGAGATTAAAACGGTTTGATTGACTAATGCTAACCTCGGCTTACATCTCTGTCGCGGCAAAAATCTTCTTCTACCTCCGCAAGTGGCAACAAAGAGGGTCTCATTTAAACTAAACTCAGTTTTTTTACGTCATATATATAACCGAAGTAGTGAGACGTGCAACCTTGTGCTGACTGCTGTCATATCAACTTATTGTATGTCACATTAACGGTTGGGATTACTTAACGGTTCAGAATTTTAAAATTATGTGTAAAGATACTGTGAGACGCTTGATTTTTGCAGCAGTCGCAATAATGGCGGCGATTTATTTCCCCCTTTCTGCCAAAGAGGGGCAGCAAGCTTCCATTTCATTTGGAGAGAAGGTTCATAATTTCGGTAATGTGCGTGAAGACGGGGGGCCTGTGAGCTGTGAATTCGAGTTTGAAAACGTCGGAAATTCTAATCTTGTGGTGATCAGCGCCACTGCTGAATGTGGGTGCACAACTCCCGAATTTCCAAAACAGCCTATAGCTCCGGGAAAAAAGGGAAAGATAAAGGTCACTTACAATCCCTTGGGACGACCGGGCGGATTCGATAAAGTCGTGACAGTAAAGACTAACGGCAAACCTTCTAAAGTGCGCCTGAAAGTGAGGGGGAGTGTGATACCCAAACAATAAGGCAGGGATATTCGAACAGGTTATTTGTATTCAGGTTAAGCCATCATGCTATCAAGATTTATCATACTTCTCTCTCTCCTCTCGGCGTTTCTCGCAGTGCACGGAGAGGTGAAATGGCTTGCAACAGACTATGATTTCGGCATTTTCAAGGAGGAAGACGGTAAAGTTACGGGAAAAGTATCTTTTGTTAACCTCGGTCCGGAAGCGACGTTTATCAGCCGTGTGCGTCCGAGTTGCGGATGTACCGGAGCTTCATATACTCAAGCTATGGTAAATCCGGGCGACACAGCTTCGGTGTCTTTCACTTATAATCCCCAGGGACGTCCCGGCCCATTTGACAAGACGGTGAAGGTGTATCTTGGAAGGGAAAATGATCTTACTGTAATCCGTATTCATGGCACTGTGATAGGATCAGCCTCTACTCTTAATACCTATTATCCTGTGGAGTGTGGCCCTTTGCGATTAGACAGCAGTGTGTTGCCTGTAGGCGACTTGAAACAGGGAAGGTCGCGCCATCTTTTCATGAATGTGTATAATCAGGGCGATAGTCCGTTACGTCCGGTATGGAAGAGTAGTTCTAATGCGCTCACGGCTGAACTCAATCCCCCTGAGATCAATCCGGGTGAGACGGCTACATTTACATTTTTGATTAAGGCGGATGGTGAACTTCCCGGTGGCCCTTTTGAGTTGCCTCTTCAGATTCTTCCGGAAGGTGAAGGGGGCGATGGGGCCACAGTCACTGTAAACGGGATAATTGTGCCCGATGCATCGTCTATGCCTTTGGAGAAGATAGAAAATGCTCCACAGGCTTTCCTCTTGCCGGAATTTATAGATTTGGGTGAGGTGAAGGCAGGTAAGGATCCGGAATTTGAGTTTTACGTGCTCAACGAAGGAAAGGAGAAACTGGATGTGGACAGAGTTTATCCGCGCAGTGGCGGACTCGTGATAAAACGTACTCCGTCAGGAATAAAAGGTGGTGGAAAAGGAGTGGTGAAGGGGAGTGTGAGACTCTCGGAACTACCCGACGGACCTTTCCGTCTGAAAGTGGAAGTTCAGACAAATGATCCTTTTCATCCCTTGCGTACATGTGACGTAGTCGGAATCAAGAAATAAGAAAAACTTTAAATCTAATAGATAAGCATCAAGGTATGGAACATCCTGAGAACGATACACGATATAAAGGCCTTCAGGTGAACTCCGGAGTGGGTTCGCAACCGGTGGTCAATCCCTACAGGGCTGCCCAGAGACGCAAACGTGTGGAACTGAGCGCCGGTGATTACGTAGAGGGAATCCTTAAGGGCGACGTCAGCATTCTGGGGCGGGCCGTAACGCTGATTGAGAGCACCAACGACCGTCATCAGGCTTTGGCCCAGGAGGTGATAGAGAAATGTCTCCCATATTCAGGCAAATCGCGCCGTATCGGCATCACCGGAGTGCCGGGTGCAGGTAAATCTACATCAATCGATGTGTTCGGATTGCATGTGGTTCGTCAGGGTCATCGTCTTGCCGTGCTTGCCATTGACCCGAGCAGCGAGCGCACAAAGGGTAGTATCCTTGGCGACAAGACCCGTATGGAAAAGCTTTCGCAGGAAAAGGATGCCTTCATCCGTCCTTCTCCTTCAGCCGGATCGCTGGGTGGCGTCGCACGTAAGACCCGTGAGACCATCGTGCTTTGCGAGGCTGCAGGTTACGACCGTATCATAGTGGAGACAGTTGGCGTGGGCCAGAGCGAGACAGCCGTACATTCGATGGTGGATTTCTTCCTGCTTATACAGCTCGCAGGCACCGGTGATGAACTCCAGGGCATAAAGCGCGGCATTATGGAGATGGCAGACGGAATCGTCATCAACAAGTGTGACGGCGACAACGTGGAAAGAGCCAAGCTGGCTGCCTCACAATTCCGCAATGCCCTTTTCCTCTTCCCGCCCTCGCCGAGCAAATGGAAGCCCGAGGTGCTCACCTACAGCGGTTACTATGAACTGGGCATCGATCTGGTGTGGGATATGATCGACCGTTATTTTGATTTCGTGATCAAGAACGGCTATTTCGAACGCAAGCGCAATGAGCAGGCCAAATACTGGATGATGGAGACTATCGACCAGCAACTTCGTTCCCATTTTTACAGTATTCCCGAAGTGAGGGCGCTCCTTGAGCAGAAGGAACTCCGGGTGCTCAATAATGAACAGTCATCTTTTACGGCGGCGAAAGATGTGTTGGATTTCTATTTCAAGCGGCTTAGAGGAGAATAAAAAGAGGCGGTAAATTGCACATCCGGCCTATCTTTAGTGCAATCCTTACAGGAAATAGGGATATAAGTGTTAACTTTACAGTCTGAAATCCACCGTAAAGAGTGGGAATACCCAATAATATGGCAAATAAATTAGTAGAAATAATCCCGGCCCAGGCACGCAGATACGGCAACCGTGAGGCCTACCGTTTTTGCTGGCGCAAGGATGGAGAATGGCAGTCGACCTCCTGGACGGAGTTCGAGGCCCAGGTGAACGTGGCCGCCAAAGCCCTCGCCACTCTCGGACTGATAGAGAAAGACACTATAGCGATATGCTCACCAAATACACCACAGATCCTAATAACTGAGTTAGGTGCATTCGCCAACAGAATCGCGGCTATACCGCTATATTCCAGTTCCTCTCAGGAGCAATATGACTTTATCGTCAGCAACGGTGAGGCAAAAGTGCTGTTTGTGGGTGATTCCCATCAATATCCATTGGCATATAATTACTGGAAGAAACATCCGGAGCAGATTGTGCGCATTGTGGTGTTCAAAAATGATGAGCTTGTATTGAATCCGGACGACACCGTCAGTATCTTTTGGGATGATTTCGTGCGTCTCGGAATGAATGCTTCGGAAGAGGTGGCGCATGAGGTGAAGAGGCGCTCTGATGCCGGCCTGCCTGAGGATATGGCTACCTTGATCTATACCTCCGGCACAACGGGTGAACCAAAAGGAGTGTGCATTACCCATTCTAATTATGATGCCGCTATGGAGGCTCACCTCAAAGAACTACATGGGGTAAGTGACAACGATCTTTCGATGGCTTTCCTGCCCATGAGCCATATTCTGGAGAAAGCATGGTGCTTCTTCTGCATTACCAAGGGAATTGCCATTGCGGTCAACTACGATCCGAGGGTGATTACTGAGACCATCCATGACATTCATCCGAATATCATGTGTTGTGTGCCTCGTTTCTGGGAGAAAGTATATGCAGGGGTGCGCGAGAAGATTGCCGGCATGAGCAAGACTCAGAGAATGATGGTGAGCAGGGCTCTGAAAACTGGAAAGAAACGCAATCTTGACTATGTTCGCTGTGGCCGTAAAGTGCCATATCTCGTTGAGAAGGAATACCAGTTCTGGAACCGTAATATTTTCCAGAAACTCAAGCATGCCATTGGCATTCCTAACCCCAATCTGTTCCCTACAGCCGGTGCTCCGTTGAGCGACCGTATTGTGGAATTCATGCGCTCAGTGGGCATAGACGTGCGTATCGGTTACGGATTGAGTGAAACTACAGCTACTGTAAGCTTCTATCCCGACGTGAATTATGAAATCGGCACTGTGGGTATTCCTCTTCCGGGACTGAAGGTCAGGATAGATGAAAACGGTGAGATTCTGGTGAAAGGAGCTACTGTGACACCCGGTTATTTCAAGAATCCCAAAGCTAATCTTGAAGCCTTCACCGACGATGGCTTTTTCCGCACGGGCGACGCCGGCTACTTCAATGAGAGCGGTGCTCTGGTGCTTACGGAGAGGGTGAAAGATCTTTTCAAGACCTCCAACGGCAAGTATATAGCCCCTCAGATGCTCGAGAGCCGCCTGGCAGAGAATAAATACATAGATGAGGCAGCCGTGATAGGCGATCAGAAGAAATTCGTGACGGCGCTTATAGTGCCCAACTTCCCTCAGCTCAGGACTTGGGCTGAGAAGAAGGGCATCGACACTTCTGATACCGACAAGTTTGTCAAGAATCCGGAAGTAGTGGCTTTTGTGATGGCACAAATCGATGAGGTGCAGAAAGGTCTTGCATCTTATGAGAAAATCAAACGTATCACCCTGCTTCCTCATCATTTCTCCATCATGCACGGCGAGGTGACCAACACGATGAAGGTGCGTCGCCCGATCGTCGCCAAGAGGTATGCAAAGGAGATAGAAGCGATGTACAGCTATTGAAAAGAAACGCAAACGAATAATGATAACACAAGAACAATTAAAGGAGGTGGTGGAGCGCACGGAAGCTCTCCGGCGTTACCTCGACATCGACAGCAAGAAAATAGAGGTGGAGGAGGAGGAACTCCGCACCCATGTGGCCGATTTCTGGG
>CAZUNU010000091.1:0-11360 GCA_964622105.1 uncultured Sangeribacter sp.
CGCTAAATTAGTTGTGTAATTACTCTTTACCAGATACCTTGCATTGCCATGCCCAGGCATTGCGCATAGTGTCTTTGATATCAGCTTCTGCTTTCCAACCCAACACTTCGTTTGCTTTCTTCGGTTCGGCCCATATCTTCTCGATATCTCCGGCACGCCGGGCAC
This sequence comes from uncultured Sangeribacter sp., assembly GCA_964622105.1. Lineage (GTDB taxonomy): Bacteria > Bacteroidota > Bacteroidia > Bacteroidales > Muribaculaceae > Lepagella. Next base: position 166 of record CAZUNU010000091.1, read on the forward strand.
CAATCTTATGAGGCACGGGAACGCCTGTAGCTTCCTCGAAGGCATTGATAAGCTGAAGCACTGAAAGACCGTTGCCTGTTCCAAGGTTGAATACTTCCACAGGTTTAGTGTCTTTGTTCTCAAGCATTCTCTTCATGGCGATTACATGAGCCTTGGCAAGATCCACCACGTCGATATAGTCACGAATGCATGAACCGTCGGGAGTGTTGTAGTCATCTCCAAAAACGGTCAATTCCTTACGGATTCCGGCAGCTGTCTGGGTGAGGTAAGGAACGAGATTCTGCGGTACACCCAATGGAAGTTCGCCTATGAGGGCACTCGGATGAGCACCGATCGGATTGAAATAGCGCAGGAGAATGCTCTTTATGGGAGCGCCGCTCTTTACATAATCTTCGATTATCTCCTCGGAAATCTGCTTGGTATTTCCATAAGGTGAAGTAGCCGGTTTGATAGGAGCTGTCTCATCAATTGGGTTCTTATCAGGTTCACCATAGACTGTGCAAGAAGAAGAGAACACAATACCTTCAACGCCATTTTGTGGCATCAGATCAAGAAGATTGATTAAAGTGAGGAGATTGTTGCGGTAGTAGAGCAAAGGTTTCTGCACGCTCTCGCCCACAGCCTTGGAGGCCGCGAAATTGATTATGCCTTTTATTCCCGGATGATCTTTGAAAAGCTTTTTCAAGGTATCGATATCCGTGCAATCGCCTTTCACGAACGCCGGACGAATGCCGGTGATAGCCTCGATACCGTCGAGCACAGCCTCGTTGCTGTTTGAGAGATTATCGATAATGACTACGTCATAACCGGCTTTCTGGAGCTCGACTGTGGTGTGTGATCCAATATATCCGGTGCCACCGGTGACAAGAATTTTCTCTTTCATAACTGGAGCCGGTTTAGAACAGTTTTTCGGGATAAACACCCTCATCAACGAGTTTTCTGAACTGAGCTACAGTTGCAGGACGGTCGGCAGCGTATGTCACTCCAAACCACTTTGAAGGAGTAGGAAGCACTTTCAATTCGATAGTGCCGGCTTCGATAAGTTCATTTACAACTGTCGGGATATAGAATTCCGCCTTCAGTTCATCGTGGTTTTTCTTAAGGAAATTGAGGAATGAAGCCACTGAATAGTCGAAGTAGTCAGGTGTGAAACCCCACATGTTCATAGAAACAGGTGCACCCTCCGGGAACGGAACCTCTTTCTCATCAACAATCTGAATGAGCTTGCCGTTCTTGCGCTCGATGCCATGACACTCTGTGACTCCGGTAAGGTTGCCTTCGACACTCACTTCACAGAGACCGCGAGAAACTCCTCCGTTTTCTGAAAGAGTATTCTCCACGTTGAAACCGATCATGCAATAGCAATTCTTTTTACCCTCTACAGAGCGAAGGAAGTCGGCAAGGATCTGGAAACTTTCAGCACCATAGTAATCATCGGCATTGATTACGGCAAATGGCTCCTTGATCACGTCTTTACCCATGAGCACTGCATGGTTTGTGCCCCAAGGTTTCTTACGCTCGGGATTTGGTTTATAACCACCGGGAAGATCATTGATGTCTTGGAAAACCACCTCAACAGGCACGTGGCCTTCGTATTTTGAGATGACTTTATCGCGGAAGTCCTGCTCAAAATCATGACGGATTACGAAAACAATCTTTCCGAATCCGGCTCTGAGAGCATCGTAAACAGAATAGTCCATGATAGTCTCACCGCTCGGGCCAAGACCATCAAGCTGCTTGAGGCCTCCGTAACGGCTGCCCATGCCTGCTGCGAGAATAAAAAGTGTAGGTTTCATAAAAATAGTATTAAATAATGATTTAATTAGAGAAAAAAGTGTGTCATAACGGAAGCACTGCCGGCTTAGGCATCCTCACCCACTGCGAAATGAGAAGGAAAAGATCAAACATAACGATCTTGCTGTTGGCATTGCGTGATATGTCAGCTTCAGCTCTTGAAATTTCTCCGGCCAGACCCTCAACGTTTCCTTCATGGATAAAGGGGGAGAACTTCCTACTGAAGTTTTCTTCATTTGAGGTGAGAAGTGAGAGCGAGGGGATCTGAAGATTATAAATGAAGTTTTCCCGCACCATCCTTGAGCAATATGATAGGAAACGAATCAGTTTTTCCCTGCCCATGGATGCACATTGCTCCGAAAGAGTTTTCAGGGAGGCTGCTTTAAGTGCATAAGCCATTCTCATGATCTCCATAAACAGGGATGAAAACTCCATGAGCTCTTCCGGATGACAGATAAGCTCCTCAGCCCTCGCTGCGCTTCCTTCCGAGATTCGTGCAGCCTCCCGTGCCACAGATGACTCTACACCACGTTGGCGTGTGAGATATCCGGAAATGTCATCTTCACTAAGCGGACGTAGGTTGAATCTTTGAGTTCTGGAGAAAATTGTCGGCAGAAGGCGTGAATCATCATTGCTTACAAGAATGAAGAGTGTGTCTTCAAACGGTTCCTCAATGATTTTAAGCAGTTTATTAGCAGCCTCCGGGCGCAATTTCTCGGGTAGCCAGACGAGGAAAATCTTGAAATTTTCCTGAAAAGCTGAAAGTGACGCTTTAGCCACGATATCCTCGCTTTCCGCCACGTATATTGCCGGTTGGGAGTTGCCTGCATTTATCACCTCATTCCATTTCTCCGGAGGCATATAGCTCCAGTTGTCGAGCATTTCCTTCCATTCTTCTGAATAATCAACAGAGATTTTTCGTTTGTCTTTATTAATGACGGGGAAGACGAAATGCAGATCCGGATTATTATGGCGCTGATGTTGCAGACATGAAGGGCACATGCCGCATGAATCTCCATTCTTTCGATTTGAACAATGCACGTATTGAGCGAAAGCCCGGGCAAGACGGAACTTGCCAATTCCGGATATTCCGTTCAGCAACATGGCATGAGGAATCCGGCCACCATCGGCAAGCGAGCGGAGTAATGAGATTGTGTCTGAGTGTCCTGCTATATCTGCGAATTTCATTTGAAAAGTCTGAAAGGGGAGAGGCGAAGAAATCAGATGCAAAAATACCGAAAAAACTTAATAAGAGCAAATAACTTTTCCTTTTTCTTGCTCTCTGCTAATGCATATGGAATTGGTGGAATAAAAAAAAATAGCTAATTTAGTGTGAAATTACCAGAATTTATATTTACATCACAATGCTTCCTTTTCTAAAGTCGATTGCAAAGGCTTATGCTACAAGATACACAGATCTCTCAGAGATGTGCTTTCTTTTCCCAAACAAGCGTAGCGGCACATTCTTTCAGAAATACCTGAAGGAAGAATTCAGTGGCCATGCAGTCTTATCGCCTGAGATAAAGACTATCACAGATTTTGTGACAGACCTGTCGGAGAAAGTGGTAGCCTCGCGTCTGGATATGCTTTTTATACTTTATGAATGTTACTGCAGCCTTATGGGCATTAAAGTAGAAGATGAGGAGAACGAGGGAGCCATAAATTTCGATTCCTTTATAGGATGGGGAGAGACGGTGCTTTCAGATTTCAATGAGACCGATCTTTATATGGTGAATCCCGAAGAGATTTTCAAGAATGTGAAAGATTATCGTGAGATTTCATCCACTTTCCTCACTGCTGAGCAACGAAGGGTGATGGAAGAATATTTCGGTCACACAGATATGGGAGATCCGGGCAGATTCTGGAAAAATTTTGATAAGGATGAGAACGAACTTTCAGAGGTGAAACAAAAGTTCATTCATCTCTGGAGAGTTATGTACCCCCTGTATGAGAAATTCAACGAGCGGATGGATGAGGAATCGTTGGCCACTACAGGAGGAATGTATCGCCAAGCGGCATTACGTCTCGAAGAAAATGGAAGGGAATTGTTGCCCTATAAGAAAGTCGTGGCCGTAGGTTTCAATGCCCTTAGCACTTCAGAACAGACCATTTTCAGCCATTTGAAATCTTTCGATGGCTATGAGGGATTCGACGCATTTGCAGATTTTTTCTGGGATGCAACGGGGCCTGTACTTAATGGTGCAGATAATTCTGCATCTAAATTCGTTAAATCCAACATCGAGGCTTTTCCATATCCGGAGTGGGCAAGAAAATTCTTAAAATTAAGCGATACGGATTCTTTACCGGAAAATCTTCGGGTGGCCTCCTCTCCATCAAACGCTGCACAGACAAAAATAGCCGGTAAAATGCTCTCTGAACTGAGAGGTCGGTTGTCTGGCGAGGCTTTCACAAATGCCAAGGTTGCAGTTGTACTTCCGGATGAGAATCTTCTCCTACCGATGCTTTATTCTCTCCCGGATGGTATGGGCGATGTCAATCTCACGATGGGCTATTCATTCAGACTCACGTCTGTAGTTCCTTATGTTACTCTTCTCAGGCGACTTCAATATAATACCCGGCTTGCAGCGGGAGAAATTCATTTCTTAGCTCGTGATCTAAAACTTTTTCTCTCTCATCCTTTCTCACAATCCTTATTTGGGTCAGCCAAGACATCAGAGATGCTGAAATATCTGAGAGATCATCATAAGATCACAGTAAGTGTGGATGAATTGCAGGAGATTGCCGGTGAAGAAGCGCAGTTATTGCACGGACCTGATAAAAATGCAACACCGGATGATGCGGTTGACTATCTGACTATGCTTTTGACGAAAGTGGCTGAGCGTTTGCCTTCTTCAAAAGATCTGATAGTCAAAACGCGACTTGAGACGTCTCACATCCGAGTCTACATTGATTATTTGAAACGCCTTAAAGATATTCTGAAGGTTTACGGAGAGAAGATGAAACCGGCCACTGTGTATAGACTGGCCGACCGACTCCTTGCCGGAGAGAAAGTGGGATTTGAGGGTGAGCCGTTGACTGGACTTCAGGTAATGGGAACTCTTGAAACCCGTTCTATTGACTTTGAATATATTTTCATACTTTCTGCCAATGAGCGTATTCTTCCCATGAGAGCCCGCAAGCGAAGTTTTATTCCTGATTCCCTACGCCATGCTTACGGTATGCCCCCATCCAATTATGCGGAAGGTATATTCGCCTATTATTTCTACAGAATGATCAGCAGGGCCAAGGAGGTGACATTGGTATACGATGCACGTACCGGAGGAGGTGTCAGAAGTGGCGACGTGTCAAGATATGTTCAACAATTACGTTATCTTTTCGCAAAGGATAAACTTAAAGAGGAGGACTGGAAATTTTTACTGGCCGGAAAAAGTCCTACGGATCCCACTGTGGAGAAAACCCCGGAGATTCGGGAGCGTCTTGAAGAGTTTCTACGCCAAGGCGGTAAAAACCTTTCCGCTTCTGCTTTGCAGGCATATCGGGAGTGTCAGGTAAGATTTTTCTATAGAACTGTATTAGGCATAAATGATGATCCGGAGCCATCGGAGTTCATTGATGCTATCACTGCGGGAAATATACTTCATGAGGTGATGGAGAAAATTTACCTTCCTGACGGCAATGATAAAAAGATTCTGGATCCACCTGTAGAGATAACTGCTGAAAGGATTGACGAGCTTCTCTCCGATAAAGAGGGAATAGAGAGATTGGTGAGAAGAAGTATCAACCGGCAACATTTCCGTTTTAGAGATGAAGATAAACTTGACACTCCTTTGAGGGGAAGTGCTGAGATGGTAGGTGAAAGAATCAGTCAGCAGGTGGAACGCGTACTGCGGCACGATAGGGAACTGGCACCATTTACAATTCATGGCCTTGAGCTTGCCGACAATCTGCACGTTGAACTGGATAACGGACTCAAAGTGAATTTCCGCTTTGCTATTGACCGCCTTGACCGGATTAAGACACCAAATGGAGACCAATTGCGGATTGTAGATTACAAGACCGGTAGCATAAAACTTACTGCCGAGACATTTGACGAGCTTTTCAACGGTGATTACCGCAGTGAACAGGTGTTTCAGCTATTTATTTATGCCTGGCTTTTAGGCCAACTTCCAAATCTGCCCTTTCCGACAGATGATGTACGGATGGAGATATATGATGTACCGGGCATTGCGAAAGGAGAAGTAAATTTGCCAATGATCGGCCGAAGTGACGAAGATGGTAATATCACCGGGAAACCTGAAAAGGTGGTAAGCTACAGTGAGTATGCCGACGTGTTTGATGAGGGCATGAGAAAAATGCTTAAGGAAATCTTCTCAGATGAACCATTCAAAGCTTGCAGCGAAGAAAGATGTGGATTATGTTCTTTCCGGGCTTTATGTAGGCGTTAAATCTTTTTTCAGATTCAACAAAGATGTTATGAACCATCGGTGGTGTGAACCGTTTCATAAGTATAATAATGTAAGCCAACGTCGGAATACGCAACTTTTGTTAAATTTATCATCGTAGGAAGACGTGTTAAAGATAACAACAATGGAAAGAATAGTAATTATAGGAGGAGGATTCGCAGGATTGAATCTTGTGAAAAAACTGGATAAGAAAAAATACAGGATAATGGTTATAGACAGAAACAATTTTCATTGTTTCCCGCCATTGTTTTATCAGATAGCATCTTCGAGTCTTGCCTCGGCCAATATTTGCTTTCCTTTCCGGAGGGAGTTGAGTAAGTTCAAAAACATCACATACCACATGGGTCATGTCAAGAATATTGATACGGTCGGGAAGAAAGTGACAACGAGTTATGAGACTCTTGAATACGACAAGCTTATCATTGCCGCCGGATCAACGAGCAATTATTTCGGTATGGATGGTCTGGCCCACATGACGTATGGAATCAAGACCGTTGCCCAAGCCGCACATACTCGTGATGAAATCATCGATCGTCTTGAACGTGGAGCAATGGAACCTGATCCAGTGAGGAGAAAAGAGCTTTTGAGTTTTCTTGTTGTAGGTGGTGGTCCGAGTGGGGTAGAGATGGCCGGTGCTTTAGGTGAAATGAAAAAATTCATTCTTCCTAAAGAATACCCGGAGTTATCTCCGGACGATGTAAGGATCACACTTGTGGAGGGCACAGGCAAACTGCTTGGAGCCATGAAAGAGAAGTCATCGGAGAAAGCTTTGAAATATTTGCAAGATCTGATGGTTGATGTGAGGCTCAACACCACCATGAAAGATTACAGCGAAAAGTACGTTACTTTCGGTGATGGCAAGAAAGAATACTGGGAGACTGTGATATGGACAGCCGGTGTAAAAGGTGAACCTATGCCCGGTCTGCCTGCTGAATGTGTCGGAAGAGGCGGTCGCATTATTGTTGACACCTTCAATCGTGTGACTGGTCTTCAGGATGTGATGGCAGTGGGAGATATCGCTCTCATGCAATGTGAAGATTATCCTCATGGTCATCCACAGATGGCACAACCTGCGATACAACAGGGAGCGAATCTGGCCAAGAATTTAAATGAAGGAAGCTTCACCCATGAATTCAAGTATCATGATAAGGGATCGATGGCTACTGTAGGAAAGAATAGAGCTGTAGCAGATTTGCCAGGTAGCTCATATTCAGGCATAATAGCTTGGTTGATGTGGATGCTGATACATTTGCTTTCGATTCTTGGAATGAGAAACAAGGTGACCGTACTGCTCAACTGGATCTGGAATTATTTTAATTACTCTACATCACTCAGATTGCTGCTGCGTCCAACTAAATATCCGTTACGCAGACATTGGGGTGATTGATAAACCTCTTAAATTTATACAATTATGAAAGAACTTAAAAAATATATACTGCCATTCGCAGTTTTGACGATGCTACCTTTCGGGGCGTGTAATGTTATGAAAAAGACAGATAATGCACCAGACGTCAAGAAAGAGGCCGTGCTTCCAACAGACAGGGAAAATATTGTGCAACCCGTTTCGTCGGTTTATACATCTGAAGATCTTGCAAATGGTGTGGTCAAAGGCGACTGGGCTATAGAGAAAGTCAATGGTAAGCCTGCAGTTGGAGAAACCGCCCCATATCTTAAATTCGATCCTTCGCAGAAGAGGGTTTATGGAAATAATGGATGTAACATCATCAATGCAAGTTATGCCTATAATCCTGCCGACTCCACTCTGACATTCGGCAACATTGCTTCCACAATGATGGCCTGCGGGATGACAGGGATTACGGATATGGAGATAAATGCCGCCTTGGCAGCTTCTCACTATTATACATGGTCGCTTAACGGCGATGACTATTTCATCACCCTTCTGGATGCGGATAAACAGCCTGTATTGGAAATGATGCATCAGAATTTCCAATTCCTTAACGGCACCTGGGCAGTGAAGGAAATAGATGGAGAGGCCATCAATGTGCCGGATATGAAACTGGTGATTGATGTGGACGAAGGCAAGATTCATGGCAACACCGGTTGTAACATTATGAACGGCTCGCTTGAGACCGATATGGATGCAGCCAATTCAATATCATTCCAGAAGATAGGTCTCACCCGCATGGCTTGTCCTGACCAGAATTATGAGACTCAACTCTTAGTGGCCCTTGAAGACGCATCAAAAGCTAAGCCGTTGCTCGAGGGAAGGGTAGAGTTGTTGAACAATCTTGGCAAGGTGGTGCTTGTAATGGAAAGAACATCAGATAAATAAGAAAGAAATACAGACAGCGATGCCTAAAACAGAGGAAAGAGTAGACAAGTGGCTATGGTGTATGCGTGTGTTCAAAACGCGCACCATAGCCACTGACGCCTGCAAAAAAGGTAGGGTCAGCATGGGTGGCACTGTGTTGAAACCCTCAAGAATGATTAAACCGGGTGATGTGATCGATGTAAAGAAACCACCCATCACGTATACTTTCAAGGTGCTTCAGATTGCTCCCAACAGACTCGGGGCAAAGCTCGTGCCGGAATATCTGGAGAATCTAACTGCACCCAGCCAGTATGAACTTCTTGAGATGACTAAGATCTCAGGTTTTGTTGATAGACAAAAGGGTCTCGGACGACCTACAAAACGCGACAGTCGTGAGATGACACGCTTCAAAGAAGAGAGCTATGCTGATTCATTTTTCCTTGACTGGGATGATGATGACGACGATGACGAGGAATAAGTGATGTGGAATTTGATTAAGAAGATATTAGGAGTCTCTGAGGATTCTTATCAGCTCGATGCAAGCTGCAAACCCGCGAAAGAGACGACACTAAATAATAAAGAAAAGGTGAAAAGATTTCTTGTGGTATGTCTGGGCAATATAGGTCCGGACTACGAAAATACGCGTCATAACATCGGATTTATGGTTGGCGACACTATAGCCGGGGAGGCCGGAGTGCCATTCAAATCATGCCGATATGGCGATATGGCCATAGTAAAAGTGAAGAACTGTGAGCTTTTGCTTTTGAAACCCTCCACATTTATGAACCTAAGTGGTGTGGCTGTAAGATTCTGGATGAATAAGGAGAAGCTTCCTTTGGAGAATCTGCTTGTAATTGTAGATGATATTTCCCTTCCTTTTGGAGCAATACGCATTAGGGAGCGTGGTTCGGATGCAGGACACAATGGCTTGAAGAATATTGCAGAACAGCTGGGTACTCAGAATTATGCTCGTTTGAAATTCGGAGTTGGTAATGATTTCCCTAAAGGGGGGCAAATCGATTATGTATTGGGGCATTTCCCGCCGGAAGAGAGGAAGGAGCTGCCTGAGAAGCTGAAAAAGGCATCAGAGGCAGTTAAGGCATTCTGCCTGTCCGGAGCAGCTTTTGCAATGAATCACTATAATAAGTAATATTTAGGAGAGAATCACTATAGTGGTTCCTTAGTCATTGGCTATTTAACGAGTCTTTCTTTCGATGGCTGACGATTTAAACAGATCGGTTCAACCAATAGAGGCTGAAGATTGTTATAATAAAGAATAATTGATAATAATAAACTTATTGAAAATGAAAAAATTGGTTTATATGGCTGCCGCCGCACTTTCAATGGTGTCGATGGCTGCATGTTCAGGAAATCAGAAAACTTCCGGTGAGGCTCAGAAAGCCGATGGCGATAAGATGGAAATCTATACAGGTGTTCTTCCTGCCGCAGACTGCGATGGTGTAAGATATTCACTTCAACTCGAATATGACGATGACCATAATTATACCGATGGTGATTACGACCTCCTTGAGACTTATCTTGAGTCCGATTCTACAAGCACCCTCGGCTATAAGGATGGCAAGAGCTTCAAGAGTGAAGGAGACTTCACAGTGATGGAGAAAGACGGAAGCAAGTATCTTAAGCTCGTTCAGGACGCTAAGGATTCTCAGCAGGGTTCTGCTGAAGGCCCCATGTATTTCCTTGTTGAGTCTGATTCAACTATCGTGATGGTTAATTCTGATCTTCAGAAATCTGAGACTCCGGGCATGAATTATACCCTCAAACTTTCTAAATAATTCAATAAAATTTTATACTATGGAAAAGAAACACGAGGAGTGTGAGAAAGCACTCCATATCAGTCTTGCGGTGACAAAGCTTGTGCTTAAGGCCGCAGCGGTTGCCGCCGCTTTCTGCCTTGTAAAAGAGGTGCATAAAGTTCATAAGGCAATCGAGTATTATAAAAATGAGAAATAATAGGTTGGGTCAAAATTAGAAATTAATTGGGACAAGCCTTTGGGAGGTTATGATATCGCTATGGTAATGAGGCATTCTTCGTAAGGCGATGTCCTTACGTAAAATTGAATTACCTTATTTTGAACCTCCCTTAAAGTTCAATCTTAAGATAAAAGCTGCCGTTACACTTTGGTTGTGACGGCAGCTTTTTATTTTATCTTCATGAAATTACTACTTTTATTTTCATAGTGATTGTCAACTCTACAGGAATGGGGGTGCATTTCCGCATATCTTGCTGTTTTCGAACTTTCAAGGTTTATAGTTCTCCTTAAACATTAATGATGAGCTGTGAAATTTTGTCATGTGGAAAATTTTTTGTAACTTTGCCGAGCTTTTGAGCAAAACGTGTGATGGGAAATCTGTTGCCTCGCAATCAAAAGCGGTTGCAGGCTGGCTCCCAAAGGCGATTAAGCCGGAGCAAAAAACTTATTTTGAGTAACACAACACAAAGAAAATGAAAAAATTTGCATTGAATGCTGAGCCGCGTACAGAGCTCGGCAAGAAAACGGTGAAGGCACTTCGTGCCGAGGGTAAAATCCCCGCAGTTCTCAACGGTGGCAAACATGTAGATCTTCCTTATGAGGGCGAACTTAAAGCCGGTGAGAAAGTAGTAGACGTTGATGGCAAGCGTGGTCTTATCACAACTGACATCATTGTGAAAGGCGAAGACGTACGCAAGCTCATTTATTCAC
>CAZUNU010000092.1:0-11294 GCA_964622105.1 uncultured Sangeribacter sp.
TGGAATCCGGAGTCGCGTTGTGCTGAATAGCGGGGATTGTCGTATAGCTGACCCACTATCGCCTGAAGATTGCCCTTGAAGAGGCCGTTGCCGAAGGCAATGAAGAAGAGAGCTGAGCAGGTGAGTGTAAGGAGCCATGTAGTGTTTTCGGCTGTTGCGAAGATAGGAATTGAGAGCACGCAGTAGCCTACGGTCATGATGATGAGGCCGGTGATGATAGTGCCTTTGTAATTCTGGGTTTTGTCGGCGATATAACCGCCTACGAGACTGAGCACGTAGATGCCCGCATAGAAGAATGAGTAGATCAGGGCACTCGTCTCTTCAGAGAGGCCGAACTTGGAGCAAAGGAAGAGAACGAGCACGGCGTTCATGATGTAATAGCCGAAACGCTCTCCCATGTTGCTTAGAGCTGCGGGTAGCAGACCTTTGGGTTGGTTTTTGAACATGAGATAATGGGTTTATGATGTTAGATTTGGTTTTCTGCGTCTGTCTTTTCCGGAGACAGTTATTACTGTGTCGAAATCGTGAGGAGGAAAGGGTTTTGGGTCATTATGTCAGCCTTCGAGCATCTTGAATGCCTTGGCGTAGTTGTGTATCTGCTTCACCATGGCCACGAGTCCGTTTGAGCGGGTGGGAGAGAGATGTTCTTTCAATCCGATCTTGTCGATGAAATAGAGATCGGCATCGAGAATCTCCTGCGGTGTGTGGTTGTTGAGCACTCTCATAAGCAGAGCTACTATGCCTTTTACGATAAGAGCGTCGGAATCGGCTTGGAAATGAATGTCGCCTCCATCCTCCTTTGCCGCTGTGATCCATACACGGCTCTGGCATCCCTCAATCAGATTCTGAGGTGTCTTCTCAGCCTCCGGAAATTCAGGGAGGGTGTTGCCAAGATCGATTATATATGCGTAGCGGTCCATCCAGTCTGTCAGACCTTCGAATTCCTCTATTATTTCGTCTTGAGTCTCGTTGATTGTCATGTTCGGATTTTTTAATGACTCAGGCCTCCCGGAAGAGACCCGAAGATTGAATTGCAAATTTAAAAAAAATATGGCTCAGACACAAAATAATTGTGGAATTAGTTTTCTACACCCCACCGAAAAGCTCCTTCCTCAGTCGTAAGAAATGTTGCGCAGCTCCTTGAGAGTGCGGCTTACGGAGGGAGTGGTGAGAAGATCGGTGAGTTGCTTTGGCGTGAGTGTGAGCGACGGCTTGAAATCTTTGGAGGCTACATACTGTTCGAGCGACTGGCGAAACCATCTTCCCTCCGGCGTGGATAGGATAGCATCAAGATCAGTCATTGAGAGCAGGAGTTTCCCTTTCCCAACGTTGCACTCCAGCATGAGAGCGAGACGATAATTGCGGTCGATATTGTCGATCGGTTCGATTATCGGGTCGATGGTGGCCGGTAGCCTGTCAATTATGAGAGGGCGCGAGTGGGAAACGATATCAAACCATTGCCAGTCTGTATGGCTGCCGGTAGGGAATGAGTTGAATGCGGGATGCTCATCGTCGATTAGCAGGCCGAGTGTGCCCGGTGAAGGTATGCGACCCACGTTGTTGCATATGGAGAGAAACATACGGTAGTTCCAGTAGTCGGTCTGGAAAAGAGGTGGGAGAGTGGTGGAGGCCACAGTAGCTGAATCCGGAAAGAGGATCACCTTTTTCCCTTTCTCAAGAAGTGCTATCGCCTCAGCTAAATCGGAAGTGACATTCACTCCCTTCACGCTCTTCAAGTCCTTTGGATATACCCAAATATCGTAATGATTTGAGGCTTTCTTATGGCCATCTTTGTCTGCAATGGAGAGAGCGAGTTGCATCTGCGTCGGGGCCTTTACCGAAGGAAGGGCTACGTTTACTTTATCCTGATTTCTGACCCCCTTGCCTGAGGATGCGGATAAATGTCCTGAAGCGAATGGAAGCACCCACTCTATGGCGGATCCGGTTAAATCGTAATCTGAATAATCGGCGGTGACTATATCAAACTCGAGATTTTCACCACCGGTGTAAGTAAGTCGCGGAAGTTCGGCGAGCACAGTCAGGTCACTGCAGCTCTCCTTCCATTCTTCGGGTGTGATCAGTCCTTTGGAATCCATAAAAGGATCAAGGATGCCTACGAGCGCAGTGCCCTGACCGGGATAATCCTGGATGTCGAGCAATTGGAATCCACCCATGCCCGGTGTGCGCAGATTCATCTCCATGTCGGCCTTGTAAAGTCTTGAAGCCCATTCGCCGGAGGCGCGGGCAAATTTCTTGGCTTTGCGGAGCGTGCCAGCCTCTTCAGCGCGTTTCTTGAACTCATTGAAGTTGTCGGGACGTAAGACTCCCTTGTATTTTTCAATTATCTTGAAATCTGGGTAAATCTGATATTGTCCGGTCTCATGGCCTACAACCGGCACGGATGATAGTGAAATTGCATCACTGAAATTCATCACCGTGTTAGGATAGGTGGAGTTCATGATTCCGCCGTTGTCGGCATCGGCGAAAGAAAACGATGCGCGTGTGTGCGTTGAGAAGCCCTCACCGTTGCCAACACGGCAGGTGACGAGAAAATCCTCACCCGGGATGTCACCTTGATAACCTAAATAGATATTGGATCCGTATGTAGCCAACAGACCGGGTTGCATCTCTCTTGCCTTGTCGATATAGTCTTTCATTATGGCCGTATCGCCCCAGAGCTCATTGCCGATGGCAAACATGGTGAACGACGGATGATGTCCATATTGACTTATGATGGCCTCCATGTCGGCATCAAGAAAATCGAGAAGTGGCTTCTGATCCTTGTCGATCTCGCCCCAGATTGTCAGTTCCGGTTGCAGATATATGCCGGCTTCATCCGCAGCCGCAAAGCAGGCTTCGGGTGGACACCAGGAATGAAACCGTACATGATTAATGCCATACTCTTTCAAGATTGCGAAATATCGTCGCCAGCTTTCGATGTCGGTAGGAGCATAGCCGGTGAGCGGCCAGACGCAGGCATCATGACGGCCACGCAGGAATGTGAGCTCACCGTTAATGGTGAAGTTGCCGTCGGAGGTTGAGAATTCCCTGAGACCGGAGCGTTTTGTCACGCTGTCGAGTTTCTTTCCATTCAGGTCGCTTAGGGTCAGTGTGATGTCGTACAACTCCGGATCCCATTCGCTCCAGAGACGAGCGTTTGCGCCGAGCGGCAGATAAATGGAAAATTCATCGCCGTCGTTCGGAAGGAGGGTCTTGTACTTTGTGACTCCGTTACCCGAGACAGTAAGCGTAAGTGGCTCTTCAATTCCCTCACGTGCCACCATCCCCTCTACAATGAAAGCTTTGCCGGCCACATCGGGTGTGAGTTTTACAGAGGAGATGTTGGCAGGCTCTATGATCTCTAAGAAGAGGTCGCCTGTGATGCCGTTCCAGTTTGTCTGGGTAGCTTCTGTGCAGGCGTGAGAGCTGTTGCGCACAGCCGGAGGTATGGCATCGCCGTTGTCTACAGTAATCTCGATCAGATGGTCTCCCGGAGTGAGAAAAGATGTGAGATCGAATTGCTGAGTAGCGGAGATTGGGCTCCGGAAACCGGCATCGACACCGTCAACTTTTACTGAAGCCGGACGTGTTCGTTCCAGATTTAGCATTATCCGTTTGCCTGCGGCTGTCTCGGGAACGGTGACATTCCGTGAGTAGACGGCGCGCCCGGTGTAAGTGAATTTACGAGCCGGATTGTCGGTAGAGGTGGATATGGGATTCTTGATACCGGCATTGTTGGAGTCGAGAGTACCCGGCAGATGGAGGGTGCCTTCAGCTACGGCCATCTTTCTAAGTGAATCAGGCACGTCTGTAAGCAGGAAATTCCATTTGCCGGAAAGGTCGATACGCTGACGTTGTGCCACCGCTGAACAGCAGCAGAAGAATATAGTTACTGAGATAAGGATGAATTTCAGTTTCATATGCGAAGCAGTAAAGGTAAAATAACAGCTTGTCATTACTTCCTGCTCAAAGATAATGTATGCCGTTGGTAATACCAAATAAAATCGGTATAAAAAATTTTCCTCTCTTGAATTACACTTTTTCGAACGAATAATCCGTGCTTCTTTCTTACACTTTTTGCACTGTCCAACGAAAAAGGAGGCTGATAAATAAGACAAATGGTAAAAGTGTTAAATTAGTATTTTGGGATTGGTCTTGATTATTGAGAAGCGTATTCGTGAAGAGGGGGGATGGAGAGGTGACGGAAGTGCGGAAGTTGGTAGGAGTTCAAATTTTTTAACCAATAAAATTTGTTTTGGGGGGCGAAAAGTGTTAACTTTGCGGTCAGAAATATAAGGCAGACGCGTGTGGCGTCTTTGAGGGTCTTTTAAGGCCGCGGAAAGTCTAGCTTCAATCTAAAGGCTTTTTTCAGCGGAAATAAAAGATTCCTTCTTTTTTATTCTCTCCTCAAATTTATTCTCTTCTCAAATTAAATTAATACGAAAAAACTCAACACTTTTATAGACATGGCTACTTATCTTACACAAGAAGGATACGACAAAAAAATGAAGGAGCTGGCCGAACTCGAGGCTCAGCGTCCACTTATAAAGCAAGCTATCGCCGAGGCACGCGATAAAGGCGACCTTTCTGAGAACGCCGAATATGATGCTGCCAAGGAGGCTCAGGGTATGCTCGAGATGAAGATCTCCAAGATCAAGGAGCTCATCGCTACTGCCCGAATCATCGACGACAGCAAACTCAATACTGAGATCGTGCAGCTTCTCAACAAGGTGACTATCAAAAACCTCAAGAATAACATGACCGTAGCTTACACGATCGTGACTGAGAACGAGGCTAATCTCCGCGAGGGCAAGATCTCATCTTCAACTCCTATCGCTCAGGGTCTGATGGGCCATAAGGTGGGCGACAAGGTGAAGGTAAACGCACCTGTAGGCGTGCTCGAGTTTGAGATTCTTAAGATCGAGATTCCTGAGTAATCCGCAACCTCAAGCTAAAAGCATCTATTCCTCACGAGGAATTCCAACTATAAATGTCAGGAATCATGACAATATTCTCAAAAATCATAGCAGGCGAGATACCCTCTTATAAGGTGGCGGAAGACGATAAGTTTTACGCTTTCCTCGACATCAATCCCGTCAACTGGGGTCATACATTGGTTGTGCCGAAAGAGGAGACTGATTATATATTCGACATCGACGACAAGCAGATCGGTGAGATGATGGTGTTTGCCAAGAGAGTTGCAAAGGCCATCAAGAAGGCTTTGCCTTGCCGCAAGGTTGGCATGGCTGTGCTCGGACTTGAAGTGCCTCACGCTCATATTCACCTTATTCCTCTCCAGAAGGAAGGCGACATGGATTTCCACCACAAGGTAGAGAATCCAACTCCAGAGCGTATGAAAGAGGTATGCGAGCTCATTGCTTCCAATTTCGAGTAATAAAACTACAATCTTTTCGAGTAGAAAATGACATAGCAATCAGGGCGATTCTCCATTAGGAGAATCGCCCTGATTGCTATGTCATTTATGTAATTTTGTGATTACTTGAGGCGGAAGCGGTCGCCGGCTGTGCGCACGATGTTCTCGTAGTAGCCCTTGTCGTAGCCGGGGAAAGAGGGATACTGCGGAAGCCCATACTCGTTGTAGAGGAACTTGCCGTCGGAATCAGTCTTTTTCATGTTGCCGTCCATGTATTTCACGAGCAGATAGATTGCAAGGTCGCGGTAAGCGTCAGTGGCATTCTTGGCCACCTTGCGACCCTCCTCATTAACTCTCTTACGGAAAGCCGTGTCGTCGCCACCGGCCACGAGCGCCAGAAGCTCCTCCTCTACCTCAGGACGCGAGGCTTGGAACCCATCTTCAAGAGCACCCTGCACCTTGCGGATATCGGGTATCATCAGGTCATAGCGGTTATAAGCTTGATTTGCCACCCAGTTTGTCATCCAGAAATTGGAATCAAAGGAGAAATTGTTGATGTCGCCCTCCTGAAGCTCGAGCGGTATTTCCGTCATGGAGCAATAGAAAGGCATGAATACGGAGGTGTGGGTGTCGTCGGTGCCGAACCAAAGCACTCCACCCACCTCATCGGGGAGATCCGCACGGCTCTGGCTCACAAAGCTCCAGCCGGTCTGTTGAGTGGCAATGGCGCGCTCCATGCAATATTCGTGGCCGTCAACCTCGAAGTCCATCGGGCGCCAGCGGTAAGGCACATGGTTAGGGCCTGCGCCCGGGTCGGTATACATCTCGTAAGGAGTGCCCTCATAATGATCGCGCATACTCTCCTGCATCTCCTTGAGACTCACCTTCCTCTCCGGAATGATGTAGAGGGGCATCGGTTCATCGGAATCTGAGTTGACCCATGCGAAATATTTATCGGCTTCAGGTTGGAAACGGCGGAAATAGGTCCACACACGGGCGTCGCAACCACGACGTGTGCCCTTGTCATGATTCTCGAAAGCATCGGCAAACGAGAAATCCTCATCCTTGCCGTTGAAATATCCGCGTTTGCGGGCAAAAGAGATGAGATCCTTGCTATAGCGCACGTTCTTCTTGTCTTTCAGATCAACTTTACGTATGCGCGGCTCGTTGGCATGGCCCGAGATAGCGTTGTCGGGAATACGTACGGCGATCCATACGGCACCTTTCTCTGCTCCTTTGCCAATCATCTCCATCACCCATACCTCATTCTTGTCGGCTATGGAGAAAGACTCTCCGCTGCTTGCGTAGCCATATTTCTCCACGAGGTCTGTCATCACGTCTATAGCCTCCTGTGCTGTCTTGGAGCGCTCGAGGGCTATCTGAATAAGTGAGCCGTAATCTATGATAGAGTTACCTGTGGTATCCACGAGTTCACTATGGCCGCCCCATGTGCTCTCGCCGATAGCCACCTGATGCTCGTTCATATTGCCCACCACGTTGTACGTATGAGCCACCTGAGGAATGGTGCCGAGCGGCTTGCCTGTGTCCCATTCCACAACTTTGCGTACGCTGCCGGGCTTATGGTCGGCGGCCGGGGTATGCGTCAACATTCCATAGAGACTGTGGGAGTCGGCTGCGTAAGTCACCATCACCGATCCGTCGGTCGTGGCTTTCGGTCCGGCTATAAGGTTTGTGCAGCCCAATGCATCTGCCCCTGTGAGAAGCAGGCCGGGCAGCAGCATTGATAAAAAGATATTGCGTTTCATTAGTTTGGCTGTTTGATGGTAAGAAAGGATGAATTAATTGTTGATGCTTATTAGTGCGAAATTAGTACAAAATAAGGGGAATAGCAAATTAATATGGATTTTATTTTGTAATTTTGCCTCCTAAAGAGCTAATGATGTCGGCTATTATGCGCGTAAATGCGTTATAATAATGTGTGCAATATATTTCCGCCTCTCTCTCCTATGTATATAATCCAAAAACAATGTACCATTATGGAAGAAAACAATATTGAAAACAAAGACGCAAAAACATTTGAAGATCTCGGGGTAGAACCCCGTCTGTTGCAGGCCATCAGCGAGATGGGCTTTGTCAACCCTATGCCGATTCAGGAGATGGTGATTCCTCATCTTCTTGAGAAAGAGGGTGATGTGGTCGGTCTTGCTCAGACAGGCACAGGAAAGACTGCCGCTTTTGGTCTGCCCGTGCTCCAGCGCATAGACCCCGACAAACGTGTGCCTCAGGCGCTCATCATCGCTCCTACACGTGAGCTTTGTCTCCAGATTGCCGGCGACCTTGCCGATTTCTCTAAATATATACCCGCTCTCAAGATTCTTCCGGTCTACGGCGGTTCAAGCATCGACAGCCAGATCCGTTCGCTGCGCAACGGCGTGCAGGTGATAGTAGCCACTCCGGGTCGTCTGATCGACCTTATCAAGAGAGGAGAGGTGAAGCTTCAGGATGTGCATACCGTTATCCTCGATGAGGCCGACGAGATGCTCAACATGGGCTTCCTCGATGATATCAAGGAAATTCTCTCCCATGTGCCCGAGGAGCGTAAGATGCTGATGTTCTCCGCTACGATGCCTAAGGAGATCGCAGCAATCTCACGCGATTTCATGCACGATCCCGTGGAGTTTGTGGCCGGCAACCGTAATCAGGCCTCCAACAACGTGCGCCATATCTACTATATGGTGAAGGCTCACGATAAATATCTCGCCCTCAAGCGAATCGCAGACAATAACCCTGACATATACGGCATCATCTTCTGCCGCACCCGTAAGGAGACACAGGAGATTGCCGACAAACTTATCAACGACGGTTACAACGCCGACTGCCTCCATGGCGACCTCTCGCAGGCTCAGCGTGACCTGGCGATGAAGAAATTCCGCGACCACGTGACGCAGCTGCTTGTGGCTACCGATGTGGCGGCACGTGGCCTTGACGTTGACGATCTTACCCATGTGATCAATTATGGTCTGCCGGATGATGCAGCCGTCTATACCCACCGCTCAGGACGTACCGGACGTGCCAACAAGACCGGTGTCTCGGTAGCCATCATCCACTCCCGCGAGAAGGGTAAGCTTCGCGAGATCGAGAAGCGCATCGGAAAAACTTTCGAGTATAAGAAAGTGCCTACTCCTGAGCATATCATCGAGAAGCAGCTCTATAATCTTGCCGACCGTCTTGAGCGCGTGCAGGTAAACGAGGAGGAGATCAACAAATATCTTCCCGGCGTGCGCAAGAAACTCGAATGGCTCTCTGAGGAAGACCTTCTGAAACGTGTGCTCTCGCTTGAGTTCAACCGTCTGCTCGCTTACTATCAGCACATGCCGGATATCGACCTCAACGCATCCGCCCACGACAGCAAAGACCGCAAGGAGAGCGGACGTGACAAGAACCGCGACAAAGACCGCCGCAGCGCTCAGGATGGATTCGAGCGCCTTATGGTGAATGTCGGAAAAGCCCAGGGCTTCTTCCCCGGCAATCTCATGGAGCTTGTCAATAAGAACGTGGTAGGTTCCAAGCCCGATATAGGCCGTATCGACCTTATGCCGGAGTACACTCTATTCGACGTGCGCAAGGATGACGCCCACCGTGTGATTGACGCTCTGCGCAACGTTGACTTCTTCGGCACTACCATCCGTCCCGAGATAGCCACCGACCGTGATTATGCACGCGATGCGAAGGATCGCCGTGAAAAACGTCGTCGCAAGGGTGAGAAGGAGGAATATGCCCGTTCTTCAAAGTCTTCACGCAAGGAGTCGAAGCCTAAGAAAGATTCCAAGCCAAAGAAGGAAGCTAAGAAAGAGAAGAAGGGTAAGAAGACACAGAAACCCGACTACAACGGAAATTATGAAATTTTTTATAACAAGAAGAAATAAGGCTTCAGGAACATGGCGCCTTGCCGTAGGCGCCATGGCGATCGTTATCACGGCAGTCGCCCCGGTTTCCGCTCAGGAGAAGCCGGGCGATTCCGCTTTGACAGCACGCTATGTTTTTGAGCGTCTGCAGTCGCCGGCGCTTGAGATTCTCTCGCACTCCTCGCGCCTTGATATGCTCGATTACTGGGATGCCGACAGCGTCTACCAGAGCAAGAACGCTGTGAACGGTCGCTCCTGGCTTACGGAGGTCACTCCCGACCAGCTGAGTGTCAATATAACTCCTGTGAGCACTTTGCAGATCAAGATGCTCCCGGTGAAGGGTGGTAAGGTAGCAATGACCGTCTATACGGTAGGTGGCGACGGACAGGCACGCGACAGCAAAATAGATTTCTATGATCCCGTCACACTCCGTCAGCTCGAAGGCTCCCGCTTCTTTACCGAGCCGGATCTGAAGACATTCTTCAACATCCCGAAAGGCTCTTCGGTCACTCTATCCGAATTGCGCGAGATGATACCTTTCATGACGGTGGAATACACCGTTGTGCCAGGTTCCGACGACATTTCGGCCCGGCTGACTTCGCTGGAATTTATCGGAGTGGACGAGCGCGAGAAAGCCAAGCCTCTGCTCCGTCACGAGCTGAAAGCCGGATGGAAAGGTAAATATAATTTTAAATAATAACACATGATATACGCGGCTTAACAGTGAGGGCTTCATCGGCTCTGCCTGCAGGCCGCAGAACAGAAAAAAGAATGGATCGTAAAGTAAGGGTAAGATTTGCTCCGTCGCCCACGGGGCCTCTCCACATCGGCGGTGTGCGCACCGCCCTCTACAATTACATTTTCGCGCGCCAGAACGGGGGTGATATGATCTTGCGTATAGAAGACACCGACAGCCGTCGTTTCGTGCCCGGTGCCGAAGACTACATCGCCGATTCCCTCCATTGGCTCGGCATACGTTTTGATGAAGGTGTGCGCGAAGGTGGAAAGCATGGTCCCTACAAGCAGAGCGAGCGCAGGGAAATCTACAAGGAATATGTGAAGAAGCTTCTCGATGCCGACAAGGCATACATAGCTTTCGATACTCCTGAAGAGCTCGAGGAGGCACGCCAGAGAATTCCTAATTTCCAGTATGACGCATCCACACGCGGCTCAATGCGCAACTCCCTCACCATGCCGAAAGAGGAGGTTGACCGTCTGATTGCCGACGGACATCAGTATGTGGTTCGCTTCAAGATTGAGCCTGACCGCGATGTGAAGGTAAACGACCTTATACGTGGCGAGGTTGTCATCAATAGCAATATACTTGATGATAAGGTGCTTTACAAGAGTGCCGACGAGCTCCCCACCTATCACCTTGCAAACATCGTCGACGATCATCTCATGGAGGTGAGCCATGTGATACGTGGCGAGGAATGGCTTCCCTCGGCTCCCCTCCACGTGCTTCTC
The DNA here is from genome assembly GCA_964622105.1 of uncultured Sangeribacter sp. Taxonomy (GTDB): domain Bacteria; phylum Bacteroidota; class Bacteroidia; order Bacteroidales; family Muribaculaceae; genus Lepagella. The sequence goes on from CAZUNU010000092.1 coordinate 10,708, forward strand.
TACGAGGCATTCGGCTGGGCCGACACTATGCCTCAGTTCGTGCATTTGCCTCTGCTTCTCAAGCCGGTGGGCAATGGCAAGCTCTCGAAGCGCGACGGCGACAAGCTCGGTTTCCCTGTCTTCCCCCTCGAGTGGCATGATCCGAAGAGCGGAGAGATCTCTTCCGGTTATCGCGAGAAGGGTTATCTTCCGGAGGCAGTGGTCAATTTCCTTGCACTGCTCGGCTGGAATCCCGGCGACGACACCGAGATAATGAGCATGGACGAGCTTATCAAGAAATTCTCTTTCGAGCATTGCTCCAAGAGTGGCGCCAAATTCGATTACAAGAAGGGAATATGGTTCAACCATGAGTATCTCGGCAAGACCGACGATGCTGTGCTGGCAGAGCTCTTCATGCCTGTTCTCGCCGAGCACGGTGTCACTGATGCCGATCCCGAGTATGTGGCGAAGGCTGTAGGAATGGTGAAGGGTCGTGCAGATCTCATTCCTGATCTCTGGACTCAGGGTGATTTCTTCTTCAAGGCTCCGGAGACGTATGCCGAGAAGGATATAAAGAAACGCTGGAGCGCCGAGACACCCGCCATCAT
>CAZUNU010000093.1:0-11250 GCA_964622105.1 uncultured Sangeribacter sp.
TGTTGGCGATAGCCCAGTAGGGGTTGGTGATGCCGTAAGGTGTGAAGTAAGCCTCAGGAGTGTTGAAAGCACTGTTGAGATTCTTCATGTCAACGATAGAGACATCGCGGGGCATCTCGAGCACACCGTCGATTGGTGAAGTTCCCTGATATGTACCCACTGTCTTAGTCTTCCATGTGGAGAAGTTGACCGCTGCCGACACCTTGAACCATTTCTCAGGCTGGAAGGCTGCGCGGAAAGCAATTGTATTACGTTTGTAGGAATCGGCATCCGTGGGCATCACGCCATTATTGCCGGTGTAAGAATAAGAGGTGTAGAACGTGAGCTTCTCATCACTGCTTGTGCCGCTGATAGCCACATTGTGGGTCTGAGACACGCCGGTGTCATAGAAATCACGCACGTTATTCTTCTTGGCGCTGTATTCATGTATGAGCTGAGAGTTGTTCCATATCGGACCATACACCTGCATGCTGCCGTCGAGCGCAGGACCCCATGAACCGTTCTCGATGAAGGTCTGGCCGCCGTTCCAGCCCTGGCCCCATTTGTTCTGCATTTCCGGGAGGAGGCTCACGCGGTTTGCCTCGACTGTACCACTGTAAGTAACGGTGTAATTTTTACCTCCATTTTTCTTGCCTGACTTGGTTGTGATGATGATCACACCGTTGGCTGCACGGCTACCGTAGAGTGCTGTAGCGGCAGCGCCCTTGAGCACTGTGAGCGATGCGATGTCGTCAGGAGAGATATTGCTCACGCCGCCTGCAGCAAGAGAATGGCCCTGTGTATTGAATGTGGAAGTTGCGATGGGCACACCGTCTACTACGTAAAGCGGCTGGTTGGAGCCGTTGATGGAGCCGAGACCACGCACCTGCACATTGTTGGCTGCACCCGGGTCGGCTGAGGTAGTCTGGATCTGCAGACCGGCCACTTTACCCTGAAGGGCTTCCATCACATTAGTAGTACGTGCGCGTTCGATTTCGTCGGCATCCACCTGAGTGGCAGCGTAACCGAGCGACTTCTCACTACGGGAGATACCCATAGCGGTCACAACCACCTCATCAAGCAAATCTGAGGTAAGTGTCAAGACAATGCGTATCTCACCCTTGGTGATAGGCACCTCAGCAGAAGTCATGCCTACATAAGTCACTTTCAACGTTTTTGCTGATGCAGGTAAGTTTGTAAACACAAACCTTCCATCAACATCGGTGGTTGTGCCGATGTTAGTACCTGTCACCATAACCGTGGCTCCGACAACAGGCTCGTTGTCATCGCCCGACACGACTATACCGGTCACGCTGCGTCCTTGAGCAAGAGAGCTCAGGGAGACTCCGATAATAGCCATGAGAATTAGAAACAGTTTTCTCATACTTTTAAGAATTTGAGATAAGTTAGTTATTGTAGTTGGATTTAACGTCCCATTTATTACCGCAACTTTTTGTAGTTTCTATACTGCTCATCTCAATTTCCTGTGCCTTTGTCAGGGAAAGTATAAGGGTTATGTCAGGTTGCCGATGTGTTGATTTGTACGTTTATTTTTTTCAGAAACCGATCAAGGGTGCTACGGTCAACTTTACATAATTTCGCTATCTTACGTTTTGAAACGCCCTTATTTATCAATCTTTTAATCTTATTCTCCATCCCGCTAAGCTTATACTTGCCCTCAGAATTTGTTTTCCCTTTAGGTCGCCCCAGTGTAAATCCTTCCGCTTTCTTCCTTAACAAGGCTTCTTTTGTGCGTTGCGAAATTAGATTTCTTTCTATCTCAGCTGATAACCCAAAAGCAAAAGCGAGCACTTTTGATTGTATGTCGTCGCCTAAGCGATAGTTATCTTTCACAGTCCATACTTTCGCCTCCTTCATCATGCAGATATTCAAGATTTCCATGATCATGAAGAGATTTCTACCCAGCCTCGAAAGTTCGGCACAGATTATCAGATCATCTTTCTTTATCTTTTTCAATAGATTACCGAGTTGACGATTGTTGTATGACTTGGTGCCCGAAATTGTTTCTTCTATCCAGCCGTCAATCTGAATTTGCTCGCGGCTACAGAAATTATTGATTTCAAATCTTTGATTCTCAACAGTCTGCTTGTCGCTGCTTACACGTATGTATCCGTAAATCATGCTTTATTGGTATTATGTAAATTATAATAAAATATGTAAAGGTATTCTTGCGGAAGCCTTTCCTCCGAATACCCTTTCTTTAAATGACAAGCTCAATATTTAGAATATTATATCATCTTTTTTATCTTAATTTCTTAGTTTTATCTCTTATGAATTGTGAAATTTTCGGGTTACATAGGGATCAAATGTATTTTTATGTTATAATATAGCTTGTTGTTGTGGCATTTTGTCATAATTCTGTCATAATTTTTATTCAAAATACAACCATATGTTAGCTATATGTTAAAATTCATATATTTTAAGTATAAGTTAACATATTTTAACTATGCTCTATAACATAATTCTACAATAATACATTAAATTTGCGCCCTCTAAAATCAACCAAATGCTAAGATAACGTGTAAAATAGGCGAAATTTTAAATTCGGATGATTATATAATATGTTCAATTCTCTTAGAGATTTCTTAAATTATACATGAATTTTTATGAATAAATTAAGAGTCTTTAAGTAAATAATAGTTAAACCACGTGTTGCGGTAATAAATGGGACGTTTTTTTACAGCCACTCCGGACAGAGGATGAGGCAGGGTAAAGTTGGATTTATGACCGTAATGAACAGTATAGGAAACCATATGCTTAAGTAAAACCATATGCTTGAATAATTGCATAGACAAACAGTAACAACAATAACTAACTTATCTCTAATTTCAAAAGTATGAGAAAACTGTTTCTAATTTTGATGACGCTTATGGCATGCACCTGGAGCCTCTCTGCCCAGACGCGTACTTATAAGGGTATCGTGGTGGATGCTGCCACCAACGAGCCGCTCATAGGCGCCACGGTTATGCCGATCGGCGGCGGCCAGGGTGTCGCTACCGACGTTGACGGCAAGTTCAGTGTGACTGTGCCTAACACAGTGAAACAGGCTGAATTCACCTATGTGGGTTATCAACCCGTGACAGCCATGCTTACCAATGACATGGTAGTGAAGATGACAACCACCACCACTTCTCTTGATGACGTAGTGGTCGTGGCTTTCGGTACAACTACCAAGGAGGCATTCACCGGTTCTGCAGCCGTGGTAAACGCTTCCGAGCTCCAGACCAAGACCACTGCCAACGTGGCTGACGCTCTCGTAGGTTCTGTGCCGGGTCTTCAGATCCGTTCCACTTCAGGCGCTCCGGGTTCTGGCAACGGCAACATCTCAATCCGTGGTATCGCTTCTCTTTACGCTGAGACTGACCCGCTTATCATCGTAGACGGCGCGCCTTATCCCGCAAGCCTCAGCAATATCTCACAAGATGACATCGCTTCTATCTCCGTGCTCAAGGATGCTGCTTCGGCTGCTCTTTACGGTGCCCGCGGTGCTGCCGGCGTGATCATCATCACCACAAAACGCGGCACTAACAAGGAAGCCGAGATCCACGTGAATGCAAAGTGGGGTTCCAACTCACGCGCAGTGCAGGATTACGACGTCATAACTGATCCGGGTGAATACTATGAGGCATTCTATTCTCAGATCTACAACTACAACTTCCTCAATCAGGGTATGACTCCCGAAGCTGCCAACGCCGCTTCAAACGCCAAACTTCTTGAACTTCTGAAGTATAATGTTTATACTCTTCCGGAAGGCGAGAATCTTATCGGCATGAATGGTAAGCTCAACCCCAACGCCACCCTCGGCCGCTACTATCAGCTCAATGGCGAGAACCGTTACCTCATCCCTGACAACTTCAACGACATAGCTTACCGTCACGGTTTCCGTCAGGAATATAACATGAGCATCAACGGCGGCACTGACCGTGCAAGCTTCTACACCAGCCTCAGCTACCTCGGTGAGGAAGGTATCCTGAAGCCTTCTAACTATGATCGCGTCACAGGTCAGATCCGTGCCGAATATCAGGCCAAGAGCTGGCTTAAGGTTGGCGGACGTGTTTCTTACACTCACTCAAAGACCATTGGTAACTCCGACATCTCCAACACCTCTCTCGGTGCAGGCAACGTGCTTTACTTCACCGCCATGGCCGCTCCTATCTTCCCGATGTACGTGCGTACGTATGACGACGTGAACGGACAGCCCGGCAAGCCTTACATCATCAGAGATGAAAACGGCATTCCCGCTTACGACTTCGGTGTGTCTACCTATGTCAACGGTTCCCGTCCGTTCCTGGCTCCCGGCAACGCCATCGGTGCTCAGGCTCTCGATAAACAGGAGACTATCGGCAATGCCCTTAACGGTACTCTTACCGCTACTCTTGACTTCACCGACTACCTCAAACTCGACGTGCTCAGCAACGTGAACTGGGGTTTGACCCAATACTCTTACTACGGCAGTGTCTACAACTCGCTCAATGCATCTGTAAACGGTAAGCTCCAGAAATACAACAGCAATAACCTGCGCACCAACAACACTCAGACCCTCACATTCTACAAACTCTTCGGCGACCACTACGTCAACGTATTGTTAGGCCACGAGTACTATCGTCAGGACACCAACTATCTCCAGGGTTATGCCGAGGGTGGTTTCTCTCCTGATATTCTTGAGCTCTTCGCTTTCTCCAACCATAATTTCGATAAGAACACCTCATATAAATCACGCTACAACGTAGAGGGATGGTTCGGAAGCGCACAGTATAACTTCCGCGAGAAATATTATGCTTCTGCATCTTATCGTCGCGATGCCTCCTCACGCTTTGCAAAGAGCCACCGTTGGGGTAACTTCTGGAGCGTAGGCGCCGCATGGGTGATCTCGAAGGAGAAATTCATGGATCCCTCCAACTCATGGCTCAACTATCTGAAGCTCAAATTCAGTATCGGCCAGCAGGGTAACGACAAGCTCGGTGGCAACTACTACTGGACTGACAACTACAACCTGGTTTCTTCCACCACCACTACCATGTCGCCCACATTCCGTGCTTTGGGTAACCCCGAAATCACCTGGGAGACCACTACCAACACCAACGTAGGTCTTGAGTTCGGCACTCTTAACAACCGACTCAGCGGCAACATCGACTTCTACAACAAGAACACCGACAACCTCCTCTTCTGGCTCTCAATTCCTGAGTCAATGGGTACACGCGGTTACTACGGCAACATGGGTACAATCCGCAACTATGGTGTGGAGCTCACCCTCACAGGAATTCCTGTCCAGACAAAGGATTATGAGTGGTCGATCACAGGCAACCTTTCTACCAACAAGACCAAGATCGTGTCTCTCCCCAAACAGAAGACCGAGAACTACGGCGGTTTCTACGAGAGTGGCTACTGGTTTAACGAAGGTGGCGAGATGTATAACTACATGAGCTACTCTTTCGCCGGAATCAACGATAAAGGCGAGGCTCTCTACTATTATGATCCCGACCTGATCCAGGAAGGCACTATGATCACTTCAAAACCCGGTAAGATCAAATCGAAAGAGTACGTGACAACCCAGACCACAGAGGCATCCCGCTATGCCATCGGCTCTATCCTCCCGAAAGTCTACGGCGGTTTCAGCACAACAGCACGCATCAAATGGTTTGACTTCACCCTCAACTTCGACTATCAGATCGGAGGAAAGGTATTCGACTCACGTTATCAGGCCCTCATGTCGCCTGACGGCAACCTGGCCTCTACAGGCGCCACCAACATTCACAAGGATTACATCAAGGAGTGGAGCCCCAACAATACTGCCTCCAATCTTCCCCGTTGGATGATCGGCGACCAGATGGGCTACGTATCGTCTGACAGATGGCTCACCAGCGCAAGCTATCTCAACTTCCAGTCGTTCGTGATCGGCTTCACAGTGCCCAAGTTCTGCGACGGCATCCAGAAACTGCGCATCTACTGCGCCGGAGAAAACCTCTGCTTCTGGTCGGCACGCAAAGGCCTCGATCCCCGCTACTCTTATGACGGCAACACATCTCTCGGAGCCTACTCACCTATGCGTAACATCTCCGGTGGCGTGGAAGTGACATTCTAATGATTGCCAACTAAAAAATCATTAAAATTCAAAGAAATGAAAAAAATATCATTATATATTGCCGGTGCAGCCCTTCTGACCCTTCCCACCTCCTGTATCGAGGAATTCTCAGCTCAGGAGAATGGTTATATCACCACTGATCAGGCTGCCAACGCGCCCGGCTCTTATGAGAACTTCGTGTCGGGTATATTCGATAAAAACTGCGGAGAATTCTTTTTCGGTAAAGACGACCATCGCGCCAACGACTTCGGTTATCCTTCATTCTATCTTGAGCGCGACGCCATGGGTAATGACATCGTTACTTTCGGTGGTAGCACCAACTGGTTTTCTTCCTGGTATGAGGCAAGCTACTCTCTCGGTCCCACATACCTGAACTGCCAGTATCCCTGGACATTCTACTATGCCCAGATCCGTGCCTGCAATACAGTGCTCGGCATGGCCGGTGATGAGCCTGATGACTCCAAGATCATAGGTGCCGGAAAGGCTATCACTATGCGTGCGCTCTACTATCTTGAGCTTGCCCAGCTCTTTGCTCAGGAGACGTATCGCAAGAATGATCAGTCAATCACAGTGCCTATCATCACCGAAAAGACCACTACCCTTGAGGCTCAGAACAATCCCCGCGCCACTAACAAGGATATGTTTGAGTTCATCCTCTCTGACCTTGACAAAGCAGAGACTTATCTCGCCGGCTACAAGCGTGCTGACAAGTACACTCCCGACCTGTCGGTGGTTTACGGTCTCAAGGCCCGTGCATATCTCGTGATGGGCGACTGGGCTAATGCCGAAGCTTACGCCAAGAAAGCAATGGAGGGTTACACTGTGCTCACAGCAGAACAGTACACCGACCGCAACCACGGTTTCAATGATGCAAACTTCGGAAATTCCTGGATGTTTGCTATGAAAGTGAAACCCACGGATCCCTGCCAGTACACAAACGACGGCGACAACAGCTGGGGCACATGGATGATCTGTGAGTTCCCCACAGGAGATATAGGTCTGGGGTACTACAACGCCTACGGTGCTTCCAACATCATCGACCGTCACCTCTATGAGACTGTACCCGCTACAGACTGCCGCAAGAAATGCTACCTCGACTTCGCTATTGATGAGCTTGACCCCGAGGAGCAGAAGGATGAGATCATCGCAGCGCTCTCTGAATATTCAGATGTACCCGAGTATCTCTACGGCACTGGCTTGGCTCAGGAGCAGTTCGGTGGTCTTCCTCTGAAATTCCGCTCAAAAGACGGCAACCACGATGATCCGCAGTACACCGGCTGGTGTGTGGATATCCCCGTCATGCGTGTTGAGGAGATGAAGCTTATCGAAGCTGAGGCTGCCGGCATGCAGAATGAGGCGCGCGGCATCCAGCTCCTCACAGAGTTCGCCCTTACCCGCGACCCCAACTTCGTATATGGTCAGCACAACGAGGCTTACTACAATACCAGCACTCCCGCTTTCCAGAACGAAATCTGGTGGCAGCGCCGAATCGAGTTCTGGGCCGAAGGTCTCGCCACATTCGATGTTAAGCGTCTTGAGAAGGGCATCATCCGCAGCTATCCCAATTCTAACCATATCGACGGCTACCGCTGGAACGTAGATCATACTCCGGGCTGGATGAACTTCTGTATCGTGCAGACCGAGAGCAACTACAACAAGGCTCTCGTAAATAACCCCACACCTACTGCTCCGGAAGGAAACTCACCTGAGTACACTTGGTAATCCTTATTTAATTCTGAAAAAGAAATGAAAGCATTCTATAAATATGTATTAGCACTCGCTGCCGCTCCCCTTCTCGGGGCCTGTAGCGCCGACGAGGGCAGAGAGCCGGGAACGGATCCGAATCCTGCGGTGACTCTATATACCTACGCTCCCACAGAAGCGAATTCCAATCCCGACAATGACATCAGGGTACGCTTCGTTGTCAACAACAAGACTTCCCAGGTGAAGTATCTTGCCGTGCTCTCATCCGAAATCGCTGACCTCAGCGATAGCGCTCTCCTGCAGAAAGTGGAGTCAGAAGGCACTGCCATCAACAATATCCAGGCTGAAGGCTTCGCTGACATCACACTGAAAGATCTCCATGGAGCCTACACCGTGGCAGCTGTAGCTAACGGCACCAAGCTCGGCAACCGTGTCACATTCACCGGCCTCGACTGGAATGTAGTGACTCCCGGTACATTCCTTTTCAAAAACTCTAATGTTCCGATTGAAAGCACAGAGTGTAGTCTCGAAGTATGTACCACTGACGATACGCTTTATCGTATCAATGGAGTTTTCGGAGAAGGAACAGCTGTCAAGATGTATATGCTCGATCTCGAAGGTACGGATGATGGAGGCACTTACCGCTTCTTCCGCGTTAAAGATACTGCCACTCCATGGACTTACGGCAATTACGGCACGCTCTCTTTCAGCGACGTAGGTTATTATTACAATAATGCCGCTTATATCACCAGCGGTGGCTACGAGAGTGGTATTTACGAAGACGGTTACGCATTCTTCTGTCTGCAATGGTTTGTATCTGCCGGCAGAGTTGGCGACATCGCTTACAGCTATTTCGTGCCGAATGATTAATAAGCCACCCTGCTTTTGATTCGAGTATTCATAATTGAGACTCATACACACTATACGGGATGCGCCCAATTGGGCACATCCCGTAATTTTTTATTATATTCGCGACATGGAAGCAACAGGCACACCCAACTCACCCTCCCCTATGGTAAAAGGGCGTTTCGCGCCCTCCCCCTCAGGACGTATGCATCTCGGCAACGTTTTTTCCGCTCTCATTTCATGGCTCTCGGCAAAGAAGCAGGGTGGCAAATGGGTGCTGAGGATTGAGGATCTCGACCCCCAGCGCTCAAAACATGAATATGCCCGGATGATTGAAGACGATCTTCACTGGCTCGGGCTCGACTGGGACGAAGGCGGCCTCGATGATTCAGGTCCAAACCCGCCGTACAGCCAGAGCCGCAGCAGTCATATATATAAGGAGGCTCTGGAAAAGCTCACCGATGCTGGACTCACTTATCCCTGCTTCTGCACACGTGCCGACATCATGGCTACTCAGGCCCCCCATGAGAGCGATGGCCGCATAGTCTATTCGGGAGCGTGTCGCCCCGTGAGACTTGGTGGCAATCTCACCGAAGCGCCTGATGGAAGGAGCGAGCGAGCCACACGTCTCTTCGTGCCGGATGAGACCATTCAATTCACCGACCGTCTTTACGGACCGCAGGCAGTGAACCTCCGTGAGCATTGCGGCGATTTCATACTCCGGCGTGCCGACGGCGCTTGGGCATATCAGCTTGCTGTGGTGGCCGACGATGCCCGAATGGGCATAACGGAGGTGGTCCGCGGCAGCGACCTTCTGCTCTCATCGGCTCAACAGATTTATCTTTACCGTCTGCTCGGGCTCACGCCTCCGGAGTTTGCCCACGTGCCTCTGCTGTGCAACGATGAAGGGCAGCGCCTCTCGAAGCGCGACCGATCCATGAGCATGGAGGAGATTCGCAAAAGCTCCACGCCCCAGGAAGTGACCGGATTCCTCGCTCATCTCGCAGGCATGCTGCCTGAGCCGATGCCCATCTCCCCACAAGGCATGCTCCCCCTGTTCTCATGGTCAACGATACCGAAATCATTCAAAATCGTTTGATTTTTCCATCTTATTCAGGATTCATCGCCATTTTTCCACCTTTTAGTATTATTTCTCCACTATTGTGAAAGATTATTTTGTGTAAATTTGCACTTGAATCAACAGCACGGCATATCCTTGCCGTCCGCCTTACGAAAAACTCGATATAACCCCATCATGAAAAAACAACTTCTTTCAGCATTGCTCGCTGTAGGCTGTCTGGCTTCAGCCGGCGCGGCTGTCAACAAGCTCGTGGTTGAGCCCAATGCAAAGGGCGCTCCCATACCGGGCACAATGTACGGCCTCTTCTTTGAAGATATAAACTATGCCGCCGACGGCGGTCTCTACGCAGAGAAGATCAAGAACCGTTCTTTCGATTTCCCCACTCCCCTGCAGGGCTGGACAGCCTTCGGGAAAGTCGAAGTCTTGAATGACGGTCCTTTCGAGCGAAATCCTCATTATGTGCGCCTCTCCCCTGCAGGCCACTCCGACAAATGGACCGGTCTTGACAATGAAGGCTTCTTCGGCGTAAGTTTCGAGAAAGACAAAGACTATAATTTCTCTGTATATGCGCGTGTGCCCGACGGCGGCAAGTCGAAGGTGCGCGTCGAGCTCATCGATCCCGCCACAATGGGTGAGGGTCAGGACAAATGCGCCAAAGAGTTTGAGGTGAGCGGAAAGGAATGGAAAAAATACGACGTGGTGCTCAAGCCTTCGGAGACAGTCTACAAAGGCAAGCTCCGCGTGTTCCTCTGCAAGCCGGAGACCACCGTTGATCTCGAGCATATCTCCCTCTTCCCTGCCGACACATGGAAAAGCCGCAAGAACGGCCTCCGCGCAGATCTCGTGCAGAAACTTGCCGACCTGAAACCCGGAGTGTTCCGATTCCCGGGAGGATGTATCGTGGAAGGCACCGACATGGACACACGCTATCAGTGGAAAGAGACTGTGGGCCCGGTTGAAAACCGTCCCGTGAACGAGAACCGTTGGCATTATACGTTCCGCCACCGTTTCTTCCCCGACTATTACCAGAGTTACGGCCTCGGCTTCTATGAATACTTCCTTCTCAGCGAGGATATCGGCGCTGAGCCCCTCCCGATCCTCAACGTAGGTCTTGTCTGTCAGTATCAGAACCACGATGAGTCTGCCCATGCGTCGCTTGATGAGCTCCAGCCGTTCATCGATGATGTGCTCGACCTCATTGAGTTTGCCAATGGTCCCGTAGATTCCGAATGGGGCAAGCTACGTGCCGAAATGGGTCATCCGGAGCCTTTCAATCTCAAATATGTAGGCATCGGTAACGAGCAGTGGGGCCCGGAATACACCACCCGTCTCGAACCCTTCATCAAGGCTGTGCGCGCCAAATATCCCGACATCAAGATCGTAGGCAGCTCCGGTCCCGACTCTGAGGGTGAACAATTCGATTATCTCTGGCCGGAGATGACTCGCCTCAAGGCTGACCTGGTCGACGAGCATTTCTATCGTCCCGAAAGCTGGTTCCTCGCCCAGGGCAACCGCTACGACAACTACAACCGCAAGG
>CAZUNU010000094.1:0-3124 GCA_964622105.1 uncultured Sangeribacter sp.
AAACCGGCTGATGATGCCAAAGCACCGACTTCTTCGTCTTCTCCCGATGATTCTAAATAAATGAGATTATAAAGATCATAATTAAAAATCAGCCGTTGCCGGTAGTTACCGACGACGGCTGATTTTTTATAATGCTATATTTGGGCATGGTAGCCTGACGCCCCTGCCAATTCCAAATGAATTATATCGAAAGGAAGAGTGTCTCGAGCCAGATAATGACGATGCCGGAAATATAGCCGATGAAGGCGAGCCAAGTGATGCGGCGAAGATACCACATGAAAGGAATCTTTTCAATACCCATAGCCACTACGCCTGCTGCTGAACCGATGATGAGCATACTGCCGCCAACACCTGCGCAGAAGGTGAGAAGATGCCAGAATAGGCCATCTTCTACGAAGAAAGACATGTAGGTGGGATCAGCGGAGGCAGCAACCATAGCCTCGTTGGCAACAGGATACATTTCCATACATGCTGCTACAAGAGGCACGTTATCGACAATGGATGAGAGCACCCCGATGATGCCGTTGATCACGTAAACGTCGTGGAATGTCTCGTTAAGCCAAGCTGCAAGTTCGCCAAGTATTCCGGCCTGACTGAGAGCAGCCACTGCCATGAGGATGCCGAGGAAGAAAAGAATGGTAGACATGTCGATACGGGTGATTACCTGCGATACGCGACCCTCGATCTTGCCGTCGAGTCCATAATGACGGACGAGAAGCTCGGTGAGGAGCCAGAGCACACCTAATGAGAGCAGGATGCCCATGTAGGGGGCAAGGTGAGTGGTGGCTTTGAACACGGGAACGAAAAGCAGACCGGCCACACCGCAACATAGGATGAGAATGGAAAGACCTTTATGATGATCGGAAAGACGATAGCCTACGCGTTCATCCTGTTCATTGAGAGCTTCCATAGGAGCGGCCGGAATCATATGGCTTGCGATTAACACCGGCACTACTACTGAGATGAGCGAAGGAAGGAGCAGGTTGACGATAAGGTCGACAGAAGAAACGTAATTTTTCATCCAAAGCATGATGGTGGTGATATCGCCGATCGGGGACCAAGCACCGCCTGCATTGGCTGCCAAGACGATGATACATGCAAAGGTCCAGCGTTCTTTCTGGTCGGAAAGCATACGGCGTAGCATCATGACCATGATGATTGTGGTGGTCATGTTGTCGAGCACAGCTGACAAGACAAAGGCAACCAAAGCAAGTATCCACATGAGCTTGCGTTTGTTGGAGGCATGGATCTTGCTTACGAGGATATGGAATCCACCGTAACGGTCAATGAGCTCGACGATAGTCATGGCGCCAATAAGGAACACGACAATTTCACAAGTGTCGCCAAGAGCCTCAACCATCTCCGTGGAGATGTTGGGATCATGACTACACGTTGCGTAGATGGCCCAAAGGAGGGCACACATGATGAGTGCGAATGTGGCTTTATTCACATGCAGCACATGTTCGGAGGCAATCAAGATATAGCCTACGATGAAGATGATAAGTAGAGCGGTAATCATTCCTTTTTGTTTATAGGTTTTTTGAGTTTATGGTTTAGAAAAGTAAATTTTGGGTTTAAGATAGTAAGATCTAATAATCGATTTCCCGGGGGGCCTGAAGGATGCTCTTTCATTCTCTTTCAAGGCGATTTTGAGACCTTTTGGTTGCGACTTTGCCGAAGCTCTGAACCGAAGGATTGTTCATGAGCTTCCGGGTGCACGGCCGGAGCCTTGACAGCATAAATGTAGAGAGGGCGATAGGTAAGCTTTACCGGAGTGGCAGCAAGCAATTCGCGTGGCGAGCGACCTGTGCTGATTCCGCCACCCACTCCTGTATCCTTCAAATGGCGGAGTGTGTCACCCGGAGAGTCAAAGTTTATGATCAGCTCTTCCTCCTCTAACTTTGCAAACAGGAAATATTTTCCAATCATTTTCTCCAGTTCTTCCACTTTTCTGTATATCAATCCGTAAGGGTTCACTGTTTTCATCTCCACAAGATTGCCTGGAACGAAAGTGGAACAGAGGAGAAATCCTCCCGGATTAAGCAATTTCGATGCGTTACGGAAGAATATCTCCGGATTAGCAAACCATTGTATGGCCGAAGCGGAGATAATTGCATCGAATCGCTTGTTTTTTTCTTGTTCAATCCACTCCTCAGCATCAGCTGTATGGTATTTCTCAATTTCTGCAACGCCGAAATTTGGCAGAGGATAGAGATCTACAAAATCTATTTCGCGTGGCTTGAAGCGCCTGGCAAACATCTTTGTAAACAAACCACTCCCGGGCCCGATCTCAAGCACTTTCATTGGAGGCAGTGGAATACCTCCCGGAAAATCTGTAAGCCTTTCCGCTATAGTTCTCTGTGCTTTTGCCTGGTCATCGTATGTGGAGAGTGCTTTATGGAAATGACGGCCAACCTTCTCTTTTGCCGGTAGGGCAGATCTGATTATAACGTCTAAATCCACATAGTGCGGTTCATCCAGATTAATGATTTCCGGTCGAGATTCGTGTGAATCCCATGCTTTTTTCTGAGAAGAGGAAGGAAAGATACGGTCATTGGAGGATATGTAGACCCGGTGCCAGTAAGAATGACCATCGGAATTATCTTTTGACTTGGTCTCCACATAGTCCAGTTGCTTTTGCAATTTTGCTATGGCATCGACTTTTTCTTCCGGATCTTCCTGGGTGGCGAATCTGCCGGTGTTGATCAGATCCTGATAATGATTGCCACACATCCGCATTCTGAATTTCTTTAGATTGCGTTCGTTCAGTGTGGCGGCAGTGGCTTTGTATATTTCTGCCGGTATGCCTTTTTCATCGTCTACAGGAGTCTCTGTGCCATTTACGGCTACAGCCAATGACAGACGATCGAACGGTAGAGTGATCGAAGCCATGAATACTCCAAGCGACCATGCGAACAAGGTGACAGTTGAATATTCGTCGAATATATGATAAGGGAAATCAGAGTCGGAGTAGTCAAAGACAATCATCACATCCCATCCTGCCACAGCTATATGGCGATAGAAATCAGGATCGGTCGACCATCCTGCAAAGATGATGATCAACCTACCGGTATTTTCCTTATGTAGAAATTCTGATTTCATCGAGGTTAGCTATAGTTATTTG
>CAZUNU010000094.1:3224-11184 GCA_964622105.1 uncultured Sangeribacter sp.
ACTCAAAACATACGTCTGATAAACGTGTACGGAAATAGTTTGACAGATCCTGAAGGTGCTGACGTTCCGCTTCCATACCGATAATTTTTTCTGTCATCAGTAAGCTCCAGGCTACATTGACCGGAGGTAGCGCAGTCGAGAAAATAAATGGCCGGGCGGTGTTGATAAGGAGATTCTTGATTTCGGCTGACACGACAGCGAAAGCACCGACTGAAGCGGCTGCTTTGCCGAAAGTGCCGATCAGAATGTCGGTATAACCGATAAGGCCCAGTTCCTCACATAGCCCGAGTCCACATCTTCCTCTTACTCCAAATGCATGAGCCTCATCTACATAAAGCAGCACATCATGGCGTTGGTTGCGTATTTCCACTATCTCGCGAAGCGGAGCATGATCACCATCCATGCTGTAGATAGACTCAACTACAATGACAATCCTTTCATACTTTCCTGATTCCTTCTCGAGAATAGTTTTCAACTTGGCAACATCGTTATGAGGGAAACGTTTGTATTCAGCTCCGTTGATTTTTAAGCCGTCAATGATTGAGGCATGGATCAGCTTATCGCATAAAAAAAGAGTGGAGGGCAACGTTAAGGCTCCGATGCATCCTACATTAGCGTGATATCCGGAGTTAAAAAGCAAAGTCTCCTTGCCATAGAGCGAAGCCAGGAAATCTTCAAGCAGAAGATGATAGTTCTGGCGGGTGGAGAGCAGACGTGAGGCCGATGATGAAAATGCGGCATCAGGAAATCTGTCGCGAAATTCTGCCTGAAACTCCTGGAAGCGCATGCCGAGTCCTAAATAATCGTTTGACGAAAGATCGATATGCGCCTGAGAAATAGGCTCCGGAATTTTCCTGAGCCGACTTTCCGAGTTCAGTCGGTTGAGTATATCCTGAATAGCTGACATATGATCAATCGGATTAGATAGGATAAAAATATAAGGAAAGTTAAGGTGTGGAGGGGGATTATTCCGGCAATTCTTCAACGAGCTTGAGAAGGGCATCGCAAAGACGCTCTACCTGGCTGTCGCTCACTGAAAGATAGGGTGGCATGATGTAACAATTGTGGCCGAAAGGACGTATCCATACGCCCTCCTTCACACAGCGTTTCTGAAATTCTCCGCAATCTACATACTGCTCTACTTCCACCACTCCAATGCCACCAAGGACACGCACATCTCTCACGTGAGGAATCTGCCGGGCCGGGGCAAGCCGCTCCTTCATTATCTCTTCGATTCTCTTGATTCTCTCTTGCCAAGGAGATTCGAGAAGCAATTTTGTTGAGGCGAGCGCCACAGCACATGCCAGAGGATTGCCCATGAAAGTTGGACCGTGCATCATTACACCGGCCTGGCTTGAAGAGATCATGGATGCAACTTTGGCAGAGGTAGCCACGGCTGAGAAAGTCATGTATCCGCCGGTGAGAGCTTTGCCTATGAGCATGATGTCAGGTTCAACTCCTGCGTGTTCCCAGGCGAAGAGTTTGCCTGTACGCCCGAAACCGGTGGCAATTTCATCGAAAATCAGGAGCACCCCCTTTTCATCGCATACTCTTCTCAATTCCCGAAGATATTGGGGATGATAGAATCTCATTCCGCCGGCTCCTTGCACAATAGGCTCAAGGATAACAGCGGCAATGTCGTCGGAATGGTCATCTAATATTTTGTGCATCGGCAGGAAGTCGGCCGGATCCCAATCCTCACCGAAACGGCATTTGGGAGCATCAGCGAAATAGCGTATAGGAAGAGCCGGCCCGAAAGCGCCGTGCATACCCGTGACAGGGTCGCATACCGACATTGCATTCCAGGTGTCGCCATGATAACCGTTGCGTATGGTGGTAAAATTTGTTCTACGTGGATTATCCTGAGCTTGCACTGCCATTTTCATAGCTACCTCAGTGGCTACAGAGCCTGAGTCAGCGTAGAAAATATGGTTCATCGAAGGGGGAAGGATGGAAAGAAGGAGCTTACCGAGCTCTATGGCCGGCTGATGTGTGAGACCTCCAAACATGACATGGCTCATCTTGTCGATCTGCGATTTAAGAGCCTCGTTAAGCACAGGATGGTTATAACCGTGGATGACACACCACCAGGATGACATACCGTCGATCAGACGAGTGCCGTCAACAAGTATAAGTTCACTTCCTTCTGCATGGTCTACTTTATAGGTAGGCAATGGATTATGAGTCGACGTATAGGGATGCCACAAATGAATGCGGTCAAAATCGTCATGCAGCGCTATGTCAGGTAGAGGTATCATGAAAGGAAAAGGTTAGAAACGGAGAGATACAATCCTGAGGAGCAATTCAGGTGCAAATTTACCAATTTAGACTTAAATAAAAAAATAATTTTTGGTTTAGATTCAAGGTAAATCAATATTATTTTTTATCCGAAAAAGTATCATGATGCGATGTCTTGATAATGTGGCAGATGAGTAATGGACCAGTGAGAGTAGCACTCGAAAAGCGCTGATCAGGCTGACTCAACTATTCAATCAAACCGGATCGACATCGTAATAAATAGTGGAAGTCTTTATGTCCGGTTCTGAAGATATGGATGCTAAGATGCTACGTAACAAGTCTTTTACTTTTTTCATCGATGCCCCGGCCTCCACTTTCAACATTATTGATTGAAGATAATAGGTAGCGATTCTCGATACGAAAGGCTTCTCAGGCCCTAAGACACGTTCGCCAAATACCTTGCGCAAAGCCATTGTCAGAATCACGGCTGCGCGATCGCAGGCAACATCGTCGCGGTTCTTCAGATAGATTATAATTACCTTTGTAAATGGCGGATATGCAAACCGGGCACGATCAGCTATTTCATTTTCATAAAAACCGGCATAATCGTGGTTCTTGACAAAACGCAGCACATCATGTTTGGGGTTGGCAGTCTGTATCACCACCGTACCTTTTTCCTGACGTCGTCCGGCTCTTCCGGCAACTTGTTCGAGCATATTGAAAGCGCGCTCATTGCTTCTGAAATCGGGAAAGTTCAGGAGTGTATCGGCATTGACTACACCGACCACTGTCACGTCGCCGAAATCAAGTCCTTTTGACACCATCTGAGTGCCCACAAGGATATCTGTCTCATGTCGGGCAAATTCCTCAATTATCTCCTGATAGGCATCCTTATTGCGGGTAGTGTCGAGATCCATTCTGGCTACGCGGAATTTATCGAATTCCTTGTGCATCTCTTCGGCTATGCGTTCCGTGCCGTAACCGAAAATCCGAATGCTGTTTTGTCCGCAGGCCGGACATAGTTTCGGTAGCTGTTGGGAATAACCGCAGTAATGGCAGCGGAGCAGATCAAGATTTTTGTGATATACCAATGACACGTCGCAGTCGCGGCATTTCGGGCTCCAACCACATTGATCGCATACCACGACAGGAGCGAATCCTCGCCGGTTTTGGAAAAGAATGGCCTGTTTCTTATTGTCGAGAGCTGTCATTATCCTGTTGCGCAGTGGGAAAGACAGAATACCTTTCACTTCCTTTTTCTTGCGTGCCTCAGCCATGTTGATGATCTCCACATCAGGCAGAGTAGCTCCCTCGAAGCGTTCCGCAAGCGTGACAAGACCATATTTTCCGCTAAGGGCCTTGTAATAAGTCTCTACAGATGGAGTGGCTGAACCGAGCAGAGATTTTGCACCGTGCATACGTGCAAGCACAAGGGCGGCATCCCGTGCATTGTAGCGAGGTGCAGGGTCATATTGCTTGAACGAAGCTTCGTGTTCCTCATCAACGATGATGAGACCGAGCCGTGCAAAAGGAAGAAATACTGATGACCTCACGCCGAGCACCACGAGCGGTTCATTGGTAGAGAGAAGACGACGCCAGATATCCACTCGTTCTGAATCAGAAAACTTAGAATGATAGACAAGCAGCCGCTGGCCGAACACCTTTCTCAGACGGTCGGATAGTTGAGTGGTAAGAGAGATCTCCGGAACGAGAAACAGCACCTGATTACGGTCTGCAAGAGCCTGCGCAATGAGGTGAGTATAGATTTCTGTTTTGCCGCTCCCCGTGACACCATGCAGAAGCTGGATGCTATGTTCGGTCCATCCATCTTTCAATGCCTTGAAGGCTTGTGTCTGAGTTTCAGAGAGTGGAGACAGGTTGATCGGTCCGGACGCGGCAGAAGCGGCAAACCGATTGAAACTCTTTTTTGTGATCTTGAGAATACCCTTGTCTACAAGTTGACGAAGCACTCCAGGAGTGACGCCGGAAGTTTCAAGGAGCTGCTGACGTGACACCTCGCGCAGCTCATTTTTAGGATTGAGCCATCCTGAAAGATCAAGATAAGCGATAAGAGCCTTCTCTTGCTGACGTGAACGGGTGACCTTGGAGAAGCACTCATGCAGTCTATCCTGATCACCACGTGGAATGGTAAGTTCAGTTACAGCAATTTTCTTAGGCCGATAGCGCTCCACAACTTTCTCATCTATTTCTATGATCCCGTTTTCAAGCAGAGGATTGATCAGGGCTGTGACGTTGCTGTAATTCGTTTCGGATTCAATCTCAGAAATACGCATGCGCTTCTTCTGCTGAAGAAGCTGGATCACCACTGCCTGACGGTCGGTGAGACGGAAAGGGGAGTCGGCATCGGGCTCATAGTCTGGATTAAGGGAGATGAAGGTTTCGCTTTCCGGCTTCAACCCTGTAGGAATTGCCGCTTTAAAAACTTCGCCGGGTGTACAAAGATAATAGTCCGCTATCCAATGCCAAAGTTTTAGCTGTGGATAACGGACTATTGGTGAAGAGTCGAGCAAAGCCATTATAGGTTTTACCTCATATCCGGCCGGGGCGTTGGAATGAGTAGCTTCGACAATTGCAGTGTAATATTTCTTTTTGCCGAATTGCACGAGCACACGTGATCCGATCTGCACCATATTCTCCATCTCATAAGGGATGGAATAGGTGAAGGTGGAATAGAGTGGAAGAGGTAGGATTACTTCGGCAAACAAAGTATATGCGATTTTTAATCAGAAGAGATACGTGAGATTGATGAAGCCACCTCTCTGATTAGCCGAGTAATTGTTGAGTTTTATGGTCTTCACCTGATAAGTGACGCCCCAGGAATAACCACCTGAAAGTTGCCAGTGTTCAAATAGTTCAACGCCACCGCCACACTGAAGAGCGACGAACCCTCCGGGATGCTGCAAGGCCGGCTGACTGTTGGTGGCAATATTGAAAGAGAAAACCGGACCGCCGAACACGAATGGTGCGAGTATCTGTTCGAAACCGTTCATGCGTGTCCATTTGAATTTGAGATTGATGGGTATCTGGAGAGTATGAAACCAGATGTCCTGATTCTTTATTCCATCAGATTCCCATACTTTGAAGTCGCCGAAATTCTCGTGTGTGCCGTTCATTCCGTAACGTAGCCCAAGATCGATGCCGAAACCGATGCCGGGAATCATGAGTTCACCGGCCAGACCGGCTTGAAAACCTGTGAGTCCCTTGGTGTCGAGAATTTTCTGCTTCCATTTAAGGGTAGAGAAATTAACGCCGGCTGTCGGGCCCCAGCGGAATTCAGCTGAGGCCGACAGTGCGGCGCATACTATAGTTGTCAGGAGGATTAATTTCCTAAACATAAGTCAGTTTAAAGTTAAAAATTTGAGAAGTCGGGATCCTGTGTTTTTGTGCGAATTATCCGGCTTTCGTGAAAGAGGGGTCAGAAGAGCCAGGCGGCTGTCACTGTCCAATAGTTGTTGCGAAGTTTTGAGAACTTTGCATTGATGGCATTGGCGTCGGCTACGTGCTTTGCGATATTGTTGATGCCGAATCCATAACCACCCTGTATCTGGAGATGACGGATGAGCTCAACGCCGATGCCGATGTTCCATACAGTCTGAGTGCCTTTTGTCTGGATAAACTTGGTGACATCTTTCTTATTCTTGTCAAGACGGAAGGCGAAAGAGGGACCGGTGAAAATAAACGGAGTGACAATCTTGGAGACGAGAGGCAGACCGATCTTGTATTTGATATTAATAGGAAGTTCAATGAAGTTCTTAGCCAGACCTACATCCTCCTTACCTTCAGTAATATCTGAACTCATATGAGTGTACATGGCTGAAAGATCAAAGCAGAGGTTGATAACCGGAATCTGGAACTCGGTCATAAAACCCGCAGTGAAACCACATTTGTTGTCGTCCTTAAGGTTGTCTTTCACGTTGGATAGGTGGAGGCTGTTGAGATTAAGACCGGCCTTTACACCGAAACGGAGCTGCGCATTGGCTGCTCCCATGCCTAAAATGGCAATAAGGAGTGTAAGAATGACTTTTTTGAAATTCTTCATTGCAGTTGAAAATTTGTTGTTAATATTGAAGCGTTGAAGCTTGAAAGTGCAAATTTAGGTAAAATTATCGGTATTTTTTCAATGTACCAGTCTAAACTTTTCGCCACTCAGAAAAATTTTATCAATAGAGGAGCATTTTAAAGCTCTTGTGATTAAAAATTATTACTTTTGTAATGCTTAAGTACGCATCAAAATTATTTTATGATGATCTGCGTTTTGATATTGAAATTTACAACTCTCTCATCAGCGATTATGGTTCTCCATAATATCCTCTTCGTGAGTTCAGATAAATCAAATATCTTTCCGTAAATATAATCTAATTATAGATGCACGCTTGAGATTTGCACCGGCAAACAGAATTTGAAATATGGAAGAAATTAAAGAAGAAATAACTGAACAGTGTAATCCTGAAATGGATGAAAACGTAAAACAAGATCAAGGTTCATCAGAGGTTGTGGCAGCATCGGCTTCAGGCGAGCAGAATTCAGAAGCTCCGGCAGCTGTGGCGTCTGCAGCTTCTGAAGAAGCCGTTAAGAAAATCGAGGAAGATGCTGATGAGGAGCTACGTATTACAAACCGTACAATCGAATTGCTCCGCACAGTTTTTGACCCTGAAATACCTGTCAACGTCTATGATCTGGGACTTATCTATAAGATAGATTATGAGGTAGCCAACAAAACTCTACATGTGGATATGACGCTTACGGCTCCCGGCTGTCCGGCAGCTGATTTCATCATGGAGGATGTTCGTCAGAAACTCATGAGTGTTGAGGGACCTGAGAAAGTTGACCTGCGTCTCGTGTTTGAACCTGTATGGGATCAGGAGATGATGAGTGAAGAAGCCAAACTCGAATTGGGTTTCCTCTGATGGCTTTCATGAATATGTTCAAGGCAGATCAGCTATGAGCGTCTATTTTCTAAGCGACCTTCATTTGGGTGCACCTTATTTTCCTGACTCACGCGAGGCAGAGAAGAGAGTTGTGGCCTTTTTAGATCATATCAAGCATGACGCGGAGACTATCTACCTCTTGGGAGATGTGCTCGATTATTGGTATGAGTACCGCTATGTTGTGCCCAGAGGTTTCGTGCGATTCTTCGGTAAACTTGCAGAGCTTACGGATTCGGGAATAAGGATAGTATGGATGATAGGTAACCATGATATATGGATCAACGATTATATCCCGTCGGAATTGGGGGTGGAGGTTATCGATGGAGTGCTTACTGAGAAAATCGGTGACAAGATCTTTTTCATGACTCATGGTGATGGTGTAGGGAGAATGAAAAAATCTTTTAAGCTCTTGCGATCTATTTTCCGCAACAAGACATGCCAGAAACTATTTAGCGGCATACATCCTCGTTGGACAGTGCCGTTTGCCTACAACTGGAGTCGCCACAGTCGGACGAAAGGCGAAGGACGTGGACTTCCGGATGCAACCATCCTCTCCGGCTTAAAGGAATTTACCCGTGAATATCATGCCACTCATCCCGAGATTGATTATTTCATCTATGGCCACGTTCATATACTTAGTCGGGAGGAAATAGCCAAGGGTTGCGAGATGATAGTGCTCGGAGAGTGGATTCATACGTTCAGTTACGCTGTTTTTGCAGAAAATGAGCTAAAATTAAGCAAGTGGGGGTAAAATACATATGTTTTACAACATA
>CAZUNU010000095.1:0-11139 GCA_964622105.1 uncultured Sangeribacter sp.
TCATGGGCACACCGTCGATCACGTAGAGAGGTTCGTTGGAAGAGTTGAGAGAGCTCGCACCGCGGATTCTAACTGATGTTGCGCCACCGGGGGCACCGGAATTCTGCGTAACCTGAACACCGGCCACTTTACCCTGAAGCATCTGGTCGGCATTGGTTACTATGGTCTGTTTCATCTGTGCTTCCGATATTGAACCTACGGAACCTGTAATGTCAGATTTCTTCTGAGTGCCATAACCGACCACAACCACTTCATCAAGAAGATCAGAATTCTCTTTCAGTGTGATCACCACGTCGCTACGGCCGTTAAGTTTATATTCGACACTTTCCATTCCGACGTAGCGGACTGTCAACACAGCATTCAGGTTTTTTACGGTAAGCTGAAACTCGCCCTCAATATCAGTAGCTGTTCCATTCTTCTCATTACCTTTCTCCTGAACGGTAGCGCCGATGAGAGGTTCTCCCGTCTCATCCTTAACCAGGCCTTTCACGGTTGTCTGGGCTGTGGCCGACGCCAGAAGCACTAAAAACAGTGCCGTCACCAGACTTCTAAGGTTAATTAATTTTTGTTTCATATAGTTATAGGTTAAATTTATAGTCAAGTTTCAGAGTTTTTCTTCTGAAGTAAGAATCTTAAATTACTAATTATCGATACTTACTTAATGCATCCAAAATCAGGTCGTAGGGTTATGGATGGCTCCTTACGGTCATGTATGATCTTAGTAAAATGAAAAACCTTTTATTTTCTGATGCAAAATTACAGCGAATAAGAGCGATAGTCTAATACTATTTTAGCAATTCCTCGGCAAATCGGAGCTAAGTGGAATTTTCTTTCTCTTAACTATGGCAATCAATATCATAAAGGGCGATTAATCGCCCTTTATGATATTGATTGTGGAGAGATCGCCTGCAAAGACAGAATTCAGGCCTTGCGCTTCTTGCGCCGGATCGCCGGTGTAATCATCGCCCGGTTGCCACACCTCGTGCGCAGGATCTGCCAGGCCTCCCCAGCCCCAGAAGTTGGCTCCGGCAAGTCGTCCCCCATTACGTATTTCATTAAACACGTGACTGTAATACGTGTCGCGCCCTGTCACAGGACTGCCCTGAGCAATAGCCATATTGTCGCGTGGATAACCAAACTCTTCAAGCACGAGTGGCTTGCTCGTCTTCCCCTCCCTGGCCATACGGTTTTTGAGCACATCGTAATGAGCCGCTATATAGTCTGAAGTTTTACGGCAAGCCACTCCTACGCTGTCGGCCACTGTCTCAGCCGTGATCCAGTTCCAATTATAGGGCCAAATGTGGATTGTGGCATAGTCGATATCCGGATTTGCGTGCATGTCGGCCCATAGGTCGATATCCTCCTCGCAGCCCCACATTCCTTCGCTTCCTGTGGAGACAAGGTGATTGGGATCCTCCTCCTTTATTATACGGGCCGTCTCTGCTATCCATTTTGCAAAACTCTCTTTACGGTCTTTTGAAAATGCCCGAGGTTCATTGGCAATCTGCCATGCCATGATGGCGGGTGACTCAGAATACGGTGTGCCTGTAAGAGAATTGACTCTACCTACAATGTTTCTCACATGACTGGCCGCCATCTCTTTGGCTTTATCATTATCCGTGAAACGTGACGCATAATCCATATAGGCAGGATATCCATCGATAGCCGGATTCACGGCCGGGCCATCTCCTGCCCAATCGAGATAAGTGGAGAAGCCGCCGCTCCATTCCCAGGCATTATTGAGATAAAGCACGGCTTTCATATCGCGTTTCTCAAGGTCAACCAGTAGATAGTCCAATCCTTGAAGCAATGTATCGTTGTATTCACCGGGTCTCACCTGAAGCGTAGGCGAAATATGGGAAGGTTGACCTTCCCCACCATCGCCACCGACGAGGATGCGCAGATTGTTGACACCGATTTTCTGCAGTGAATCGAGTTCACGGGAGAGCCGTTCACGGTCGCCACCGCGCCCTTCAGAGGCAAGGATCGC
This sequence comes from uncultured Sangeribacter sp., assembly GCA_964622105.1. Lineage (GTDB taxonomy): Bacteria > Bacteroidota > Bacteroidia > Bacteroidales > Muribaculaceae > Lepagella. The sequence continues at coordinate 1,991 of CAZUNU010000095.1, forward strand.
CCCATACCATAGATTTGTGCCAACGTAGCGATAAATGGAATCCCCCATGTAGAACTCTCCATCTTTCACGCTTACGAAGTTTTTATTCCCTTCCGGCTTGGTGTCATGGTGTCCACAACTTGCCAACAATGCCAAACCGGCTAAGCCTGTAAGTAGTTTCCCTGTCATAATATGATGATGAACTGTTATCAATTCTAAGGCACGATATCAATCCCAATTATCGGTGCGGAATGGGATCAGCGGCATGCCATACATGTTTTTCACCTTTCCTACGGCAAAGTTCTTGAAGCAATATCTCACTGCCTTGATATCCTTTACCGCATCACTGCTCACGGTGACGGTGTGGGTGTTCCAGTCTTCTGAAGCCTTCGCAGGATGGAAAACCCTATCTTCACCGGCCACTTCAAATCCGGGCAGATCAAGATTCGGTGTAAATCCGCGATAATTGAATTCCATCACAGCCTTGTCTCCCTGATATTCGATGCTTTTCAGACTCGGGAACTGGTAGGGAATACCCTCGATTCCGTAGGTTTTCCCGGCGGCCATGAAAGCCAAGCGCTCCCCTATCTCCTTTTTCTTGCAGGCATGGATATCTTCAAGCTCATAGGGATAAACCAGATCGCTCGTGCAGACTATCCCGCTGTTAGGGAGAATCTCGGCAGCTTTGTGCTGACACTCTCTGAATACTGCGGCATTATAACCCTCGCCATTACCGTAGCTCCATCCGGGCAACTCTACGAAATAAAATGGCAGCTCGCCTTGACCCCACGCTTCGCGCCAATGCTCCACCATATCCTTCTGATGATAGGGATACTCATTATGCCGACCCACGTTAGATTCCCCCTGATTCCAGAGATAACCCTTCACGCTATATCCGATAAGGGGATGTAGCATGGCATTATACATCACGCCGATTCTTTCATACTCCTGAATGTCGTTGTTCTTCTCCTCAGCTGCCATGTCCCAACCGGGATAAGTGTCGAGTATCTCTTTCGGCATCCACCCTTCTACCTTTGAGCCGCCATATGCACAGTTGATAATGCCCACGGGTACGTTGAGAAAGTCGGTAAGCGACTGAGCGAAGAAATAAGCAAGTGCTGAAAACTCTCCCGCTTCCTTAGGACATGATAGTTTCCACTTTCCCTCCACTCTTTCCTGAGGAGTGTATGAGGCACGTTTGGGGACATTGGCCATACGTATGCCGGGATATTTGGCTGAATATGCTATGGCCTGCGCCGCTCCCTCTATAGGCTGCACTCCGTAGCCTCGCAGGGGCATCTCCATGTTCGACTGTCCGGAACAGAACCATACCTCTCCGATCAGCACATTGTCGATGCGCTCCTTGCCGTCGCCATCATCGAAGGTGATGCTGTAAGGAGTGAAGGAGGCTTCGGGAGTGGCCACTTTCACTTCCCACTTTCCGCTCTTCTTGTCAGAAGAGACTGTATAATCGCGGTTGTTCCACGATGTATTGATTTTCACTGTGCTACCCGGTTTAGCCCAGCCCCAAAGCTTGGCATCGGTCTGCTGCTGGAGCACTGCATTGTCGCTGATTATATCCGGAAGTTGCACGGCTCCGGAAGCCAATAGAGGGCACATTAGCCCTGCCAGTAATATTCCTTTCATGAGTCAGGGGGATTTTGGGTCAGTATTATAATTATACCAGTTGTTTATGGTGTTGATATAGTTCTCTGAACACTTTCGGGGAGCGGTCTTTCTTCTTCTTGAATATCCGGTTGAAATTGGATATATTGTTGAAACCGCACTCATAGCATATCTCGGCTACGGACTTTGTGGAGTCGACCAACATTCTTGAAGCATGACCTAACCGAACATCGATTATATAGTCGGATATGGATTTACCTGTGCGCAGCTTGAAGAAGCGGCTGAATGCCGTAGGCGACATCTGCACCAGGTCAGCTAATTCTGAAAGCCGGATCTCCTCTTTATAATGCTCGGCAATATAGCCCTGCACTTTCTGCACCCGTCGGCTGTCGCACGGTGGCGCCACTGAAGCGAAAGAGGAACTTGAGAGCCTGCGGTAATCTCCTGCCTCAGCCAGTTCATATAGGAGCGCCATTAATTCCAACATGCCATGGAAACCGGAGTCGATCTTTGTGAGTTTCTCCAGACGATTATAAACTTTCAGGATGGTGACCGAAGGGAAACAGATTCCTTTAGAACTGGCCTCAAACATATTTCTGATTCCGTTCAACTGGTTCTTGGCCAAAAAGGATTCGCTCAACAGATCGCGAGAGAACTGAATGGTGATCTCACGGATATTGGAATCGCAACATTCATGCTGCTCCCAACCATGTTCGATGCCATGGCCTATCAGCACAAGATCGAAATCACCGACTGTCTCCACCGAATCGCCCACTATGCGTCGCGATCCTTTGCAATTAGTCAGGAAATTGAGTTCGTATTCATCATGACGGTGAATAGGAAAGGTGAAACGATCCTTATATCTGTCTACAAGATAAAAGCAATCCTTTTCGGAAAGAGGAGTTATTTCGGTAATGATTTCAGGACGCATGTCGGTCAGTAGAAAGAAAGATAAATAAAATAAAAATACAAACGGTTTCTATATCGGGAAAGAAGAAAACCGCAAGCTATTACTTTGCTGAGGAATAACCGGTGTGCCACCGATCAGCTCCGCACAACAAAAGTAAGAATAATATATGAATATGCAAAAGACAAGCCGCATTTATATCATTATTTACCCATTTCTGTCAAATAACCGCTAAAATAGTATCATCATTAACGTCTTCTTTACTAAAAAGGCATCTCCTTTAAACAAAAAATTTTTTCTCAACTATATCATCTAATATAATTCAATAAAGAGGGTGTGTCAAAATAGATAATGCGACGAGAGGCAGGAACATCGCTTTGCTATTTAGCATTGAATATCAAATGGATATCTAAACATGCCCAAGGCATATCCCTACAATTTTTCTATTTTTACACACCCTCACAACACTTTAAAAACTAATCAAAAGAATTTTTAGTAAATATCAGATAACTGCGCGGGGAATACAGCTGATAACTGCGCATGGGTTACAGCTCAAGCTGATTCACTATCTGGCCATCGTAGAGATTGATGATGCGGTCGGCGTAAGTGGCGTCATGGCGGGAGTGGGTCACCATGATGATGGTGGTTCCCTCCTTATGAAGCTCGCTCAGCAGCTTCATTACCTCCTCACCGTTTCGGGAGTCAAGATTGCCCGTAGGCTCATCTGCTAAAATTATCTTCGGCTCCGGGAGCACTGCCCGCGCTATGGCCACACGCTGTTGCTGGCCACCGGAAAGCTGGTTCGGGAAGTGTTTTCGACGATGAGAGATAGCCATCCGGTCCATCACCTCCTCCACCCTTTGCTTACGTTCTTTAGAGGGTATGCCCATGTAAAGCAACGGAAGCTCGATATTCTCATACACATTCAGTTCATCGATCAGATTGAAGCTCTGGAACACAAAGCCGATGGTACCCTTGCGGATATCCGTGCGTTCGTTCTCTTTCAGTTTACTTACATCTTTTCCATTCAGTAAATATGTGCCCTCAGACGGGCTGTCGAGGAGTCCGAGAATATTGAGCAGAGTGGATTTACCACATCCTGACGGACCCATTATGGCCACGAATTCACCCTCCTTGATTTCAAGGCTCACTTCGCGAAGTGCCCAGGTCTCCACTTCCTCCGTACGGAACACTTTCTTCAAATTATCTAACTTTATCATTATATTACAGTCTTAATTTTATCATTATAGAATAATCAACACCATTGACTGATTGCTCAAAGACCATTCACTCTTTTGCAATCACACTTGCGGGATCGGTTTTCATTACCTTACGTATCTGCCACCACACTATAAGAAGAACAAACGCAATGACGGTAAAGACACCAATGATTATGGGTAGTACTGGAGATGCTGTCATGGAGGTTTGATCATCAGTGATTTTGACGATTGTCATTACAATCAGCTTATATAATAATACACTGAGCGGCACCGCAATAACAAGAGCAACAGTTATGATCGTTATGTAGACACGTCCAAAGAGCTTATAGATGTCACGGCTTTTTGCACCATTGACCTTCCGGATAGCTACTTCTTTCCGGCGGCCACGTGTGTCCAAAGTCACGGCACTGAAGATAGTCATGACGCAAATAATCAAACTGACCACACCCAAAATAATGCCACCTACAGCGAATGCTTCTACCAAGACATACAAGGGAGAGTAGTGATTGCGGTAATAAAAGATTTTTTCATTCATCTCCTCCGGAGCAATATCAGAAATTACTTTTCTGATATTACGGATAAGAGATTTATATTTACCCGGTTTGGGTATAAGTATAAAGTCATATTCATCATCCCAATCAGGATGGATGGCCACAAGTGACTCTCCTCTTACGTCATAAGGGATATTCTTTATTATACCTCCAAGAGGTAACGTAACACCTTCCGACCTATGGGTATGTGTGATCACACTGAGGGTATTTTTATCTAAAAGACCCAGTTCTCCTAACTGCCGATATCGCTTTTCACTAACAAGAATACAGGATTTCCTATCAAAGTCACGGTTAAACCATTCCACATCCATACCGAGAAAGGAGAGCAGGGCTGTATCCGTGGTGAAATAAGTATGAAAATAAATCTTATTATTCAATTTTTCAACTATTTCAGGATTATCTCTAACCTCTTTTAACGGGTTATAAAAGGATGAAAAATTCACCATCTTGTCGATATCAGGAAGTCGCCTGATCTCATCGATTAATGCGTGCCTCTTCTCTGTGAACCCGGGACGGAAAATTATACATTCCTTATAGTAATCATCGTTTTCAGGAACATTCAAGAAATTCCCCACTTCTTTTTGAATTTGCAAAGACATGAATGTGGTGCAAACAAAGACAATGCTGATAATCATCTGTAACGTCAACATAACGTTGCTAAAGGTATGATTTCTTCCCGTTCTCATTTTGGACGCCAGTCCTTGCGATGATCCGACTGTGCGTAGAATTGCAATCCATGCTATTGCTGAGCACAAGACCAGCAGGCCTCCACCGATTACGAGACAATATTGCCATATACGGGCTATGAAGAAAGCAGAATTGTTCAAGATCATTAAAAGATACGTATCAAGATAAACTTGTAACTGATAGCCGAGGACTAATGCCAAAAACATTGACAAAACGATAATGATTGCTACTTCTGTGAAAAGCAGGCTGAAAAGTTTAATTCGGGAAGCTCCGTTAACAATCCTCAGCGACAACTCACGATGACGGAGCCTGAATAATTGCAATTCAACACGCAGAAATCCGAGCACACCGGCAAGCAATACCAAAGAGCCTATAAGATAAATGATGAAGCGGATGGTATATATGGAAGACGTTTCTGCATCTTCAAACATAGCTTGGATATTTGCTTTGTAACCATAAGGAAGTAAACGTTGATTTATCTCGTCTAAAAGTTCTTGCTTCGTACTGGATGCACCGAGCGCAATATATATCATACCACAATAATATACATCATCTTCTAAGGAATCAATCTCTTCAATATGTTCTACAGGACAGACAAGTAGTTCCCAATTTCCAAAAGTGGAATATTTTTCGTCATACAGATTAACAGGGCGGTAGACATCAACAATTCTCACAGGTATAGGTTGATACTTCCCGGTTTCTATCTGTACCGCGCCTACAGGATTCCGGTCTCCAAAAAGTTTCTTTGCATAAGCTTCACTTAGAATAGCCTCTCCCTTTTTTAGAACCCTTACTTTTTCTCCTGTTATGGCTGAGCGTAAGCCAAAAAAGTTAGGATATTCAGGGTCGGTGATTTTCACATCTATCTCTCCTTTCTTTACAGTGGAATCCGGAAGATGAAATTCAGCTAACATACCCGCTATAAAGCCATTGGGCACGGCAATCCTTTCTGCATGTCTGAGACCTCCGTCCCTTTTCAAATTACGTATTATATCATCAGTGACCTTCGAAAATCTTTGTTCAGAACCATTCAGGGGCGTGAAGTCTACCTTGAAGATTCGATCACCGTATTGCTCGTTGAACACCATTGGAAAGCGCACGTTGTTCAATAGTGAATGTGCGAAGGCGAGCGTGACTATGCCTATGGCGATGCTCACGATGCTGATGAGGGTCTGGAGTTTGTATTTCATTAGATTGCGCACAGCAACCTTGAGATTATGAAGAAACATAGTCATGACGCTTTTATTTTGTTAGTCTGATTTTTTCATGATCGCCTAATTGCTCATAGCCGTCGATTATCACTTTGTCACCGGGTTTCAATCCGGAGATGATTTCGTATTGCTGCGGATTCTGGCGACCAAGTTCTATCTCTGTCTTGAGGGCGCTCCTGCCATCGGGAGAAAGCCGATAGATCCAGCGACCCGATGTAGACTGCACGAAATCTCCGCGTGGAATCACCATAGCCTTTTCCGGTTGAGCCATCTCTATCTGGACTCGATAATTCTTTCCGAGACGGATATTTGAGGGCATGTCGGCTGCAAAGAGGAGATCGCATGTAAAGTTACGGTCTTTTACCTCAGGCACAACCTTACTCACACGCAACGGAAACCGCATACCCTGATATTGTATGTTGGCAGGCAGACCGGTCACGATACGGTCGATATAATATTCGGGCATTGAGACGTGCACCTTATATTCAGAGAGCACTTTTATCTCGCCAATACTCGTGGAAGCTGCCACCTGTTGACCGAGAGTGACATTGAGATAGCTCAGCTGCCCGGCCACCGTGGCTCGTACCACAAGATTTTCCGTACGCCCTTTGGAGCGGGAAAGTTTGCGTGACGAAGATTCTGCATTGGCATGGATCATCTCACGTTTCAGCTTGGTGGCCACGGAATCGTGACGCAGACTTTCCATCTGAAGCCGGGCTTTCTTGTGCTGATAATCATAGTCTTCTTCCACCACGTCTAACTCGGCCCGGCTCTTTACACCCATGCGATACTCCTCCCGACTCTGATTGAGCGACTTGTCGAGCGACTTGATCTGATGAGCGGCATCAAGCGACTGCTGGCGCAAAGATATGGAACGCTGCTCCATCTCTATCTCCTGTTCCTGATAATTGCGTTGAAGATTCTCCCATTCTGCCTCCTCATCTTCGATTGTGCGGAGCAACTCCACATTTGAGAGGATGACAATAGTGTCGCCAGGTTCGAGCATTGAGCCCTCCTCAGCCAAAATACGCTCTACAAATCCGCTTTCAAGTGCATTGATACGGACAGTGCGAATAGGCTGCACCACTCCCTCCACATCCAGATATTCCATAAACGGAGTTTCGATTACCTCAGCTATGCGATGATCCTCGGGGGATACTTTTATCAGGTGCGGGCTAAATGCCTTGACACTCAAATACACCGCTAAGGCTATGAAAGCTATTCCGGCAAGAATATATGGGAAGCGACGGACAATCCACGGTTTCTTTTTCAATTGTATGTCCATATCAGATCAGTTTAATGGTAATTCTTGAGTGAGAGGCTTGTTGTTCTCGAAATCGTAGGCTGTAAGACTTCGGAGGGTATAGTAGAGGCTCCAGTAAGTGCGCAGTGCGGTTATGAAATTACGCTTGGCATAATCCTTCTCACTGACGGCTGACATGAGGTCGAGAATACTGCTGCGCCCCATGATATAAAGCCGCGTTGCCACAGAATGACGCTGTGTGGCCCTACGATCGGTGAGAGCGGCAATATGCACTTTCCGCGCCTGCATGTTGAACTGAAGCACCAGCTTATGTACGTTTTGAGTGAAGTCGTTCATCCCTTGTTCCGCCTGAGTCCTGGCAAGCTCCAATTGCGATTTCGCCACTTTTACTTTTCCACGCCCTCGCCCCCAATCCAGAATCGGGAGCGACAGCGAGATTCCGGCATATTCCTGATGCATGAGATTGGAGAACGATTGCCCGATATCGGCACCCGTCTGAGAAAGCCCGAACTGCACGTAAAGATCAGCCTTAAGCCTGGCATTAGCCTTTGCCATTGCCACATTGCTCTCCCCCTCCTTTATGATCCGGCGATAGTATTCGGGATCTGGACTATTGTCAAGAGCCAACTGCATGGCTGTGGCAAGCGGCACTTCAAATTTAGGTATGCTGTAGGTCATCTGTAATCTTATTTCCATCTGATTTTCCAATCCGAGGAAAGAGCGCATAGACTGTCGGATCTCCTGAAGGTTAATCTCGGCATCCATCATATTCGTCTCCTCATTGAGCCGGTTTATTTCGAGTTGGAGCATTTCATTTTCGGAGATCGTGCCTATTTCGTATCGCCCCTTTGCCATACGGTAGAGCGTATCGGCTGACGCGAAATTCTGCCGAGCAAGGTCGAGGTCGGTCTGAGCTGAGGCAAGCGTGAAGAAACGCTCACAAGTGGTAGCGGCGATGATCTCGAGAGTCTCGGCATATTGCTTTTTCGCCTCTGTAAAGCGAACCGGCTCTATCCGTCGTTCCCACTTCAGAGAGTTGTAGCCGAAAAGACTCTGCTCATACCCTATCAGCAACGGCTGGCTGCTGTAAGCTCTCGTTTTATTGTGTAGCTCGTCAAGACGGGTGAGTGAACTTTTCAGGAATATACTTCCGCCTGTGAAGCTGATGTTCTGATTAACCTTTAAAGTGAGGTCGGCTCCAAATTGATCCTGACGTATAAACATTGCGGTGCCGTCAGATTGTGTGATCTTGTTTACCTCCTTGTTTATGTAGGGAGAAGATGTAAGCGTAACCGAGGGTAGATAGTTGGCTTTATAATAACGATAGTTCCAGTAGGCCGCGAGGAATGTGTTGCGGGCGCTTTGGGCAGCCGGCGACTTTTTCCGCGCAAGCAGGATAGCGTTGTGCAAGCTCAACGTTACGGTGTCTGCTTCCGCCGCTTCACCCTGAGACCTGACCGTGAACAGGATCAACAATATTATGATTAGCTTATTCATCTGCTTTGTTTTGGTGCAAAGGTAACGGCATGTGGTGAGATGACAAAGATTTTCAGGCTTGCCGAGGAGCGTTTGCATGAAAATCATACACATTGCTGTATGATTTTCATACACTCTTTTCCATTGAGCTACCGAATCATCCGGAACATTCAGATGGTTGGGTGATTATGGGTTCATCGAACATCTCGGATTCAGGACTTGGCACCA
>CAZUNU010000096.1:0-11007 GCA_964622105.1 uncultured Sangeribacter sp.
TGAGGGGGTAGTGGCCGGTAGGCTGTGTGAGTTCGAGTCTCATCTTGGACACTTCGGAGTCTGAATATCTTCGGATATTCAGACTCTTTTCTTTTAATGGCACATGCGAATGCTCTCCCTACTTTCCAGGATTTGTAATAATCAACCCTTCTCGATAATTTTAGAAACTATGGAAACTACAAGAAAAATTGAATTTGATTCTGATTTCACTGATAAGGTGACAGGATATAGGACTCTTCTTTTTGAGGCTGATGTTGTAAATAAAGAAACGATAGACGCACAAAAGGAAGAACTAAATAAATTGGCTACTTCAATAGAAGAAAAGTATGAAGTTAGCGACATTAATTCCATACCTGCTATTGCAGCTACGAGAAAGGCTTACAAAGCTTGCGGCAAGGATCCAAACCGTTACCGGCCATCACAGGAACAGATGATGAGACGCATTGTAAGAGGTCTGGGGCTTTATAATGTGAGCGCCTTGGTTGATGCAGGAAATGAGCTTTCGCTTAAGACCGGATGTTCTGTCGGATGTTTTGATGCTGAAAAAGTGGAAGGTGATATTATCACTTTAGGAGTAGGCAAGGAGGGTGAGCCTTACGAGGGCATAGGAAGAGGCGAGCTGAATATTGAAGGTCTCCCGATATTCAGAGATGCTAAAGGAGGCATAGGTACTCCCACAAGCGATAACGTTCGTACCATGCTTTCTATTGATACTAACAGGATACTGGTTACAGTTCATTTGTTCGAGCCCACAATCAATGCCGATGAGGTAAAAAATCTTTTCATAGAGATATTTGAAAAGTGGGGAGATGCCAAAAACATTCGTTTCAGCCTTTTTGAACCCATCAAAAAATAATCAATCTCAGGGTAATACAAATGCAACAGCTTGCTTAAGTGTCATTCACATGCCACCGAATAAAGATAAATAAAAACCCGTTGATTCTTCAACGGGTTTTTATCATGATATCAATCTTTATTAGACCAGATCCAAGAGTTTGGAAATCTTTTGGCCATTTCTGATGAATTGAGTTTGGGGAGGAGATCGTGTTTGTCATTTGATGTAGCCACAAAAACTCGTGTCACTTTTTTTGAAGAGACTGTGTCCAAAGGGTAGTCTGTCGATGAATAGAGAGACACAAATCTTTGAGCTTCCTTTTTACTGTGGAAGGTGGCTACTATCAAATAATATTCGGATTTTGCATCTGTAGACGTTGGAATAATCTCTGCATTATCAATTTCTGCCTTAACGGTGACGGGGACTACCGTATCTTTTGCAGCTTGCGTACTCTTAGCCTGATGTGGTGATGGAATCAACGCTTCAACCGGCACCACAGAAGCTCTATGCTCACGTTCATCATGTGGAACGGGATAGATCAGCACCGATAAAGTCACTGCCAAAAGGAAAATGAAGATCGCTGTGAAGCGGATAGCAGATCGGTTAATACGAAAATGAAAATATTGCTTGTCAAGATTTCCATTCTCGTTGACTTCTACAGAATTGACAAGGCTTTCTTCCGCTCCGGCTTTAAAATCTTGTGAAGATTTTGAAGAAGAAAGTGTGAAAGAATAAAGTCCGGATTGCTCTGCTGACTCAGAGGCTGAAAACCGAGGAGTGAAAATAAGTTGATTTTCTTCACCTAAGGAGAAAGCGCCAAGTTTTCCTGCGTTACAACGTCCCATAGAATGAAGGGTGTCAAGATATGCAGAAACATCTTTCAAGATCACCTGGCGAGCCTCCTCAAATGAAAGGTTCAGGCATCTTGCAAAAGAATTGGCCAGCAAGCCGTCGTCAACAGTAACAGCCTGATTAAACATTATCGAACGGGAAGGAGGATTCACTCTACGATTGACACGATCAATGGTAGCTGAAACGGTTGTGACAATGAAAGCACCCAGACCGGGTACAATCACACAATCGTGTCGCGTAAGCAGATATTCGATATGTCGGAAGAGTGTGTTCATAATGCCGTTAATTTCACTACAAAGTTAGCAAAATATTCTTTAGGTTCAAAGAGCAATAAGACTTTATAATTTGTCTGTCTATGGAATAAAACGTTCAACTAATTGTTTATCAGCTCCTTTGTCAAGAGCTATTTTTTTATCGATGGTTGCTTCCTCATAACGGTAATTCAGTTTATGAAGATAGCCCCGAAGAAGATACAGTTCACCCTCATTGGGGAATGCGGCAATCGACTCCGAGATGTCTTCTGAAGCATCGATAAATTTCTCCATGTTTATCTTGAGAAGAATGCGTGAGAAACGCACATCAGGATCGTCATTTATCTTTATAGCTTCATCATAAAGTTTGAGTGCTTCCTCATTGTTGCCTTCACTTTCGGCTATTGCCGCCAGACCCGTTTTCGCCAAAGAATTTTGGGGATAGAGGTTAGATAAACGGTTGAAGTCAACTTTCGCCTTCTCAGGATCTTTGTTCATAAGTAGAAAACCTCTCATTTGGAGTGGCCATTCCTGAATAGAATCTATATCGAGTGTGGAGTTGATGTCGGATAAGGCTTCTTCATAACGTCCGAGCTGAAGATAGGTCCGTGCACGGTTGGAAAAAGCCACAGATGAACGGGGTGCGATCGAGAGAGCAAGACGAAATGATTCCAAAGCATCTTCATATTTGCCCCTTCTCGATTGTATCACACCAAGATTTGAAAGAAGTAAAGAGTTGGAGAAATTGCCCGGTTCAAGACGTAGGGCTGTAACAATGGTCTTTTCAGCCATATCCCAGTTCTCTGCCTTGATATAATTATCGGCGGAATCAGCTAATGCTATGTATTTCGGAGAAGAAGCACCAGCTGTTGCAGTTGCTGCAATAAAGAGAGAAGCTGCGAAAAGATATTTGATTTTATTCATAAGTTTATGCTATATTTCTTACCCTTTGTTCACAATAAGAAATTGGATAAGTAATTATCCATACTTTCCTAAAACGTGTGCTTAACATATTCAATTATATTGTGGCAATGAGTTTAATTATTTTTAAGGCTGGAGTTAGGATATGAGCTAATGTGGAAACGCGATTGAAAAGAAAAATTACAATTTGGTATGTTTGTTATTTTGAGTAGAGGAGTCAGGCTTCCCTCCGAACTGAGTATAAAAACCAATATTATTACACTTGGCAGGGAAGCCCGAGGCCCCAACCATACTTAGACCCCTAATTATCCTAACCTGGATTTTAAATAGATTCAGGATAAGTATTCATAGATTAGCAGCAAAAAAAAGACAGGACCGATGCTGAACGCATCAGTCCTGTCTTATGAAGAGTAATAATACGTTTATTTTTTGTAGTTCTCTATGCCCATGTTGAGGAAACGCTTATAGGCCGGAACGTCTTCTTTATATACGAAAGCAGGTGCCAGAGGTTTGCCTTCATTATTGACGATGACATGGAACGGCTGAGCGTTAGCTCCAAATTTTGACCGCTGGAGGTAGCTCCATTTGTCACCATAAGTGCGAAGGGTACGCACTGTTCCATCTTTTTCAGTGACTTTGATGGGTTCGGGAAGTGCTCTCTTCTCATCGACCATAAGAGTAACCAGAACGAAATCGTTATCGATTGATGCTTTAACTTCCGGGTCCGTCCAAACAGCACCTTCGAGTTTGCGGCAATTGACGCAGCCATAGCCTGAGAAATCGAGCAATACCGGTTTACCGAGCTTCTGACCCAGACGCATGCCTTCTTCATAGTCGTCAACCTGTGCTGTCACATCGCCTTCGTAGAGTGAGAAATCCTGAGTAGAGATTGGAGGAGCGAAAGCACTGATGCTCTTCAATGGAGCGCCCCAGAGGCCGGGTAGCATATAAACTGCAAACGCAAGGGAAATGCATGCGAGCATGAAGCGAGTTACGCCTACTTTCTCGAGTTTATCATCATGTGGGAAGGTGAGCTTTCCGAGAAGGTAAACGCCGAGAAGTGCGAAGATCACGATCCAAAGTGAGAGGAATACCTCGCGGTCGAGTATTCTCCAACCGTAAGCAAGGTCAGCAACGGAGAGGAACTTCAATGCGAGAGCAAGCTCAAGGAATCCGAGAACCACCTTCACAGTATTCATCCAGCCTCCGCTCTTAGGCATAGACTTCAGCATGGTGGGGAACATTGCAAAGATTGAGAATGGAAGGGCAAGAGCAAGCGCGAAACCAAACATTCCCACGGCGGGAGAAATGAAATTGGATGTGGCCGCTGCTTCTACAAGAAGGGTTCCGATGATTGGTCCTGTGCAGGAGAACGATACAAGTACAAGGGTGAACGCCATGAAGAAGATGCTGAGATAACCGGTGGTGGCATCAACTTTGGAGTCCATCTTGTTTGTCCATGAAGAGGGGAGAGTTAGCTCGAAGCCACCCATGAAAGAGATAGCAAAGAGCACCAGAAGGAGGAAGAAAGCAATGTTGAATCCTGCGCTGGTGGCGAGTTCATTTAGAGCCGATGCTCCGAAGAGTATTGTCACAATCAATCCGAGTGCCACATAAATCACTATAATTGACAGACCATAGGTGGCAGCCGTCATCACAGATTTGCTCTTGCTTTTGTTCTGCTTGAGGAAGAAGCTTACAGTCATCGGAATCATAGGCCAGACACAAGGAGTGACGAGCGCGATAAGGCCGCCAATGAAACCTGCAAGGAAAATATATAAGAGAGATCGGCTTTGTTGAACAGGATCATCTGAGAAAACCTGGAGTTCTGCCTCTACGTTTTCCCACCATGTGTCGTCAGTTGCGTGAACATTGCTGCGGTTGACAGCCGGCATCATGTCTTTCTCGCTCTCCTGAAGGGAATCTGTCATTGCTACGAGTGCTGAAACGGCTTCTTCGGGTTTGGTCTCAGTGGTAGCAGCATCAGTTTTCTTTTCTTCAGTTTTAGCGACCGGAGCTTTACCAGAGATTGTCTGTGAACCAAACACGGGCACACATCCGGCATCATTACAAGCCTGGCCTTTCACCTCCACTTCTACTGAGAAATCCGGAGCTGTAGGAGTCAATTTCTGGGTAAAAGTAACTGTGCCGGTGTAGAAGTGCTGGTCGACTTCAAATATGTCATCATATTCATTGATGTAGGCCTTGTCGGCAACCGGAGTGCCATTGAGTGTACAACCCTTAGTTTCAAACAGAAATTCCAATGGATTGGATCCTCCTGCAGGGTTGTCAATAGAAAATAGGTGATAGCCGGGCTCAATAACAGCTTTCGCCTCAATAGATGGATTCGGGGTGTTATCGCCCACAAGTTTGATTGTCCAAGTCACAGGATTTGCCGCCATGGCAATGACTATCGACAATAAGAATGACAGTGATAAGGTCAGTCTTTTCATAAAAAGATTATAATGTTAAGTTAAGATAAAAATCTTATAAAAAAGTATTAATAAGTAATTATCAATAATTAATTTATACTAAGATTCGAGATTGATATCAGCAAGATTTAAACTCCCGGAGAAGGAGTTATATGACTCCCTCATGAGTGATGAGAGAGTTTAAAGATTGCAATATCAAGCCGTAGATAATTATAAACTAAATGTTGATGCTTACTTTTTTATTCATGGTTTTTAATCAATCAAGCTTCTCATCGACCTTAAGCTTACGTAAAGCCAAGGCTGGAGCCTTTCTTTGTGTCTTATATCCGGTGCTAAATTACAAAAAAAATCAATATAATAAGATAGGATATAATTTTTATTTGATAAGTATCAAAAAAAGCATGTGTTATTAAGTCGGAAATTTCAATCTCTTTCTTTCATTTATTTGGAATATGAAGCTTATGGTTTACTCAATGTTACTTGCTTTGTCTAAATGACTGCAAAAAACTTTTTTTAGCATTTAACAGTAAAAAGATAAATTTTTAGTAAATATTCAGTGAATAAAAATTAACTCCTTGTAATAAGCCCTTCACTTTTGAATACTCGGGTTGTTTTATTAATTTTGTAGTGGCGTTTAAACCATAAATTGTTCATCATGGAATTTCAAGCAAACCAAATATCAGACGAATCTTCAGCTACGAAAGAAACTGTGGCAAGTCAAAGTGTCAAGAAACCGGATTTCAGAAGAAAACCGGATTGGCTAAAGATCAAGCTGCCAAGAGGCTTCAAGACAAGTCAGGTGATAGGGCTTCTTAATGAGAAGAATATTCATACAATATGTTCGAGTGGAATGTGTCCTAACAGAGCTGAATGTTGGGGTAATGGCACGGCTACTTTTATGATCGGTGGAAATATCTGCACCCGAAATTGCAAATTCTGTAATGTTGCTACCGGTAAACCCCTGCCATTGGAGCAGAAGGAGATTGAGGATATTGTAGACTCAATCAAACAGCTGAAATTGCGTCATGTTGTGATCACTTCGGTTGATCGTGATGATCTTCCTGATCTTGGTGCCACACATTGGGCTGCAATGATAAGGAGACTCAAAGAAGAATGTCCTGAAGTGACTATGGAAGTTCTCATTCCGGATTTTCAAGGCCGGATGGATCTGGTTGATATGGTTATTGCTGAAGGTCCGGAAGTGATTTCCCACAATCTTGAGACCGTGAGACGTTTGACTCCCAAAGTAAGAACGTTTGCCACATATGACAACTCATTGGCTGTGATTCGTCATATTGCTGAGAAAGGTGTAAGAAGCAAATCCGGCATTATGCTCGGCTTAGGAGAGACGAGAGAAGAGATTCTTCAGACAATGGACGATCTTCTTGCCGCAGGATGTGAGGTGATGACTATTGGGCAATACCTCCAGCCAACGAAACAACATTATCCCTTGCAAGATTACATTACCCCGGAAGTATTTGAGGAGTATGGAGAAATAGGGAGAAAGAAAGGTTTTCGTCATATCGAAAGCAGCCCCATGGTGAGATCGAGTTACCATGCGGAACGCCACGTTCATTGATCTGTTTCTGAAAATCACAAAATGGTAGTTTTATATCGGAAGGGAAGATGGGAGACATTATAGTCAGAGACCTTGGAATGATGCCCTATGATGAAGCGTGGGCTTTACAGCACGAGTTGTTTGATAGTATGGTAGATGCTAAAAAAGGGAAAAAAGCCGTAACCGAAGAGTATATACTTACAGTTGAACATCCTCCGGTGATTACCTTAGGAAAGCATGCCTTGGAATCCAATTTACTCTTAGGCCCTCAAGAATATGAGACCATGGGAGTGGCGTGCCGTCATATAGAAAGAGGTGGAGATGTTACTTTTCACGGTCCCGGTCAACTTGTAGTATATCCTATATTGGATCTTGAAGCACATGGAATAGGTGTAAAACGCTATGTTGACTTGCTTGAAGAAGCCGTAATAAGAACGCTCGCGTCTTATGGCATCTTGGGAGAAAGGGTGGAAGGTGCCTCCGGAGTATGGATAGGCAAGGGCTCAAATAGGGAACGTAAGATTTGTGCCCTTGGGGTGAAATGCAGCCGTTTTTGCACAATGCATGGTTTGGCTCTAAACGTGAATACAGACTTGAACTGGTTTAACATGATAAATCCCTGCGGGTTTATCGACAAGGGAGTAACCTCCTTAAAAGTCGAAACCGGCAGGGAAATTGAAATGGAAGAAGTGAAGAAAGAATTGGTGGCTCACCTCTTGGAATTACTGAGACCGAAAAAGGGATAGATAAACCGAAACGAGTTGCATCAGTTTTCACCTTCCTGAGCCTCATATTCTCTCTCAAGGAAAAGCTTAACTTCCTTGAAGAGTTTGGAGGCAAATACGAAATCATTCAGGTCTTTGTTGGTGCTTCGGAAAATATTTCTATCAGACCCCGTCCAATCACAATGTCCCTTATTGATGAATACAATGTGTTCGCCTATACCGAGCACAGAGTTCATGTCGTGGGTATTTATGATTGTGGTTATGCCATACTCATGAGTAATGTCGCTAAGCAGTTCATCAATCAGTATAGAAGTTTGTGGGTCGAGTCCGGAGTTGGGTTCATCACAGAAGAGATATTTGGGATTAAGTGCGATTGCTCTTGCTATGGCAACTCGTTTCTGCATACCCCCGGATATTTCTGAAGGATACTTGTCATCAGCGTTTGTGAGACCTACACGTTTTATACAGAAGTGAGCTCTTTCCAATTGTTCTTCATGGCTCATTTTACTGAACATTTTCAAAGGAAACAGTACATTGCCCAACACAGTCTCATTATCAAACAATGCCGATCCTTGAAAAAGCATTCCTATTTCGGTACGCAATTTGCGTTTCTCCTCAGCATTAAGTGAGCGGAATTTTCTTCCATCATAGAGAATTACGCCTTCTTCAGGTGTGAGAAGGCCTATGAGGCATTTCATGAACACAGTTTTACCAGAACCGCTCTGTCCAATGATCAGATTGGTCTTGCCTGTTTCGAATTTTGCAGAAATATCGTATAACACCCTTTGGCCGTCAAACCATTTGGATACGTTTTTAGCTTCAATCATCTGTTTATGTTATTGGAGGAGAAGTTTTGTTAAAATAACGTCGGCGAGAAGAATAAGAATGGAACTTGACACCACGGCTTTTGTGCTTGCCTGACCCACTTCAAGTGCGCCACCCTTTACGTAATAACCATAGAAGGAAGCAACTGTGGAGATAATGAATGCGAAAACGAGGGTCTTGATTATTCCATACCATACAAACCATTCGTTGAAAAACGATTGTATTCCATATACGTAATTCTCAACTGAAAGCATTGCGGTGAATTTGGCTATGAACCAACCTCCTACAAGTCCGGTGAACATCGAGAGCACACACAATACCGGCACAAAGAGCACAAAACCAATTACCTTGGGGAGCACTATGAAATTTGCAGAGTTAATTCCCATGATGTCAAGCGCATCAATCTGCTCTGTCACTCTCATCGTTCCGATTTCGGAAGCGATATTGCTGCCTACCTTACCGGCCAGAATCAGACACATCATTGAAGAAGAGAATTCAAGAAGAAGAATCTCGCGAGTTGCCAATCCGGTAGAATAGGAAGGGATGAGAGGAGACACGATATTTATCGTCATCTGTATGGTGATTACCGCTCCTATAAAGAGCGATATGATGATCACAAGGGGGATGGAGTCAACGCCGAGTTTGCTGATCTCTGAAATAAGACGTTGGAAGAATACCTTTCCCTTGTCGGGAATACGGAACACTTGACCCATGAAGAGGCAATATCTTCCTAATGTGGAAATTGAGGATACAATCATTACTGATTACATTATTGTTGTTATTGTCCGGAGAAATGCTTTTTTTGCATTTTATCACTTTATAGTAAATACCGGAGTTATTCCAATTGTTTTACAAAATTACAAAAAATTTCTTCATTTATATAAGAGGAAAGAGGTTTAGATGAATAAATCAGTGGTTTTAATGCTTTTTGAGAAATAGCTCTTATTCTATTCTCTATCCAATATCAAGGCCATAAGTTTCTAAAATTCGAACAATGTAATTTAGGATTAATATGATTCACAGTATTATTGATGTAGGTAGGGCGACCTGGCGCGCCTACGTGTCATAGAATTGGTTATCAATGCCAGATAGGGCGTTCCAGCCTGACACCATACCGCAAAAACAAATGAATGAATTTTTTTAACTTATCGATCGCGAATTAATATCGATCTTGGCATACCCATTTGATAAAGAAAAAATATTGGTGATACGGTAATCTCGTCTGAAAACGTTTTAATTCGGAATATAAAATATTTCTAAGTTATGCGCGAAATTGGAATATAGATTTAAATTTCGTAACTTTGTCTTTTGCTAATTCTATGCAAACAGGATTCAAGCTGAAAAGAACCATATTAAAACGAAATAAAGATGTTGGTAATCGGTATAGCCGGAGGAACAGGCTCCGGTAAAACTACAGTGGTAAGAAGGATTATTGAATCTTTGCCGAAAGACGAAGTTGCGGTGATGCCCCAGGATTGTTATTATAAAGACAATGCCCATATTCCACTTGAAGAGCGGCTTAAGATGAATTACGATGAGCCTGCCTCGATAGAATGGAGTTTACTATGCAGCCAGCTGGAGGCATTGAAAGAGGGTAAGACTGTTGAAATGCCCACCTATGACTTCCTTACTTGCTCTCGTCTGAAGGAGACCGTGACACTGAAACCCCGCGATGTTGTGGTGGTAGAGGGAATTCTTGTACTCACAGATAAGCATCTTCGTGATATGATGGATGTGAAGGTATTTGTAGATGCCGATGCTGATGAAAGACTCATCAGGGTCATAAGAAGAGATTGCATAGAAAGAGGAAGGACTCCCCAGATGGTGATAGACCGTTATGAAGAGACCCTCAAACCTATGCATGAGTTATATATAGAACCTTCAAAAAGATATGCCGACCTTATTGTGCCACAGGGCGGTAATAATAAGGTAGCCGTGAAATTGCTTACTGATTATATCCGTTCCCTGCTTACCGGCGGACGTAACCAATCAACACCAACACTATGAGAATTTTCCCTTTCATTCATAAAAAAGATGCTCAACTTACTCCTGAAGAGAAGGAAAAAGCTGAGCAGATGGAAAACGCTGTCGTACCGGACATGCGTCAGGAGGAGGTTGATGTAGATGTCGTAAAGGAGCAAGCTGACAATGTTGAAGATGAACAAGAGAGGATAGTGATTCCGGAAAAGGGAGTGTTGCGTACGGATAATCTTGTTAAGCGATACGGAAAACGTACGGTTGCCAATCATGTATCCATCGACGTCACTCAAGGCGAAATCGTGGGCTTGCTTGGTCCTAACGGAGCTGGTAAGACTACAACTTTCTATATGACTACCGGCTTGATCACTCCTAATTCAGGAAAAATATTTCTTGACGACAAGGATATTACAAGCTTCCCTGTATATAAACGTGCTCAGCTTGGCATCGGTTATCTTGCTCAGGAAGCCTCCGTGTTCAGAAAACTAAGCGTTGAGAATAATATCAAGGCTGTCTTGGAAATGACTCCTACCACAAAGGAATACCAGAAAGAGAAACTTGAAAGTCTTATTGCGGAGTTCCGTTTGCAGAAGGTAAGGAAGAATCTTGGTGATCAATTAAGTGGCGGAGA
>CAZUNU010000097.1:0-4881 GCA_964622105.1 uncultured Sangeribacter sp.
GTATATTGACGGCAGAGATACCATATCTCGCGTGCTTTCTTCTGACCGACGCAACGGGCAAGATAACTCGATCCGAAGCCTGCATCAAAGCTGCCAACCTTCGGACCGGTCTGACCGAAACGTGCATTATCTGACGCTATCGAGAGGTCGCACACCACATTCAACACGTTGCCTCCACCGATTGAGTATCCGTTGACCATGGCTATTACGGGCTTTGGCAAGGAACGGATCGCATGGTGAAGTTCGAGCACGTTAAGACGCGGCACGCCGTCGGAATCGACATAGCCGCCTCTGCCCTTCGCGTTTTGGTCGCCACCGCTGCAGAATGCTTTATCGCCAGCGCCGGTGAGCACAACCACACGGATGTCTTCTCGTTCGCGGCAAATCGACATAGCATCAAGCATCTCGCGATTGGTGAGGGGACGGAATGCATTGTAAACTTCCGGCCTGTTGATTGTGATTTTTGCTATTCCTTCGAATTGCTCGAAAAGGATATCAGTGTATTCTTTGATTGGTTTCCAGGGGTACATTGTTTGGTGGAGGGTTTATGGTTTATAGTTTAAAGTTTATGGTTGAGGGTTGAGGGTTTAAAGTTTATGGTTGATGGTTGAGGGGTTAGGAGTTAGGGGTGGATGGTCATGTAGTTTCGGAGGAGAGATGCGCTGAGTTCGCCGTCAGTGGTGAGACGTAGCACAATGGGACGCACAAAAGAGGACTCATCATTCCGGGAAGAAGCAGACGCTCCGTGGCGCAAGAAGATTGAATCAAGAGTATTTACCAGACTTTCTTCATCGGTTGCTTCCGCAAAATCAAATCCGTAGCCAAGAGCAAGATGGCTCAACGGCAATTTTGGAGGTGCACAAAAGTACTGCTCTCTCTCCTCAAGGCCGGATGTGTTGGGGATAAAGCGGAAAATACCGCCACCACCGTTATCTACCACAATTATCACCAAACCGGAAGGAATATCCGGCAACGCCAATGAGTTGAGATCGTAGGCCATCGACATATCCCCTGTTATTACAACCGTGCGTCCTTTATATGCCTTGGCTCCGCCGATAGCCGTTGATATACTGCCGTCGATGCCAGACACTCCACGGTTGCAAAAGCTTGCGTGTGGCATACGCTCACCAAGAATCTGGGCATATCTCACAGCTGTGCCGTTAGAGAGGAATAGATTCACGTCTTGCGGTAATTTATGGAGAATTATGTCGAAAGCTTTCAGGTCGCTCCAGGGAGCTGCAGCTACAAAGGCTGTCTTAGCTTTAACGGCCTCAGCTTTCATTTTCCCCCAAGTGTTGGAATAACCGCATACGGTCGTTAGAATCGGTTGACGCCTCAATACCGCAGCAAGCTGATGAAGCAACCGAGCCGGATCTACTTCTATTCGCTTTGTGAGCGACATGAAGCAGTCTGACGTGGTATGGTTCCAACCCAATGCCCAATGCTCACACTGACCTGCATTCCTTCGAAGATATTCCTTCAATTTACGTGACACTAATGAGCCACCCAATGAAATCACCAGATCCGGAGCCTCACTGTCGAGATAATCCGCACTATAGGCGGTAAGAACGGAGTCAATGGAAGTGGCGTTATGGCCGAGATGAAGATTTGACAACGTCTCCGTCATCGCCACCACATTAGGCAATGCGCATATCTCTCCTGCGTATTTGTGGAGACGAGAGTCGGGTGGCAGAAAACCTGCCACAAACAGCACCTTCGAGGCGGCTATCTTAATTGCCAATTCGCGTATCACCTCCTTGTTGCCTATGGCGTCGCCTCCGATAAAGTCTATGGTGCGAGGTTTCTCCATAGTGCGACTCACTTTGTGGCTCAACGGGTCTCCAAGCTGCACATTGATGTGCACAGGGCCACGTCGCCGCGAGGTAGCCTCAATCATGGCGTCGTTCACTACACGATTGGCATACCAAAGCATCTCCTTGTCGTCGTTTCCGAGTGCCGGCAGCTGATAACTCCTTTTCACATAATTTGAGAATGCCTCGAACTGACGGAGAGTCTGAGAATCATCCTGGTCGATCCATTGCTCGGGGCGGTCCGCTGAGATCACTATCAACGGCACTGACTGATAGAACGCTTCTGCTATGGCCGGGCCATAATTAAGCAATGCTGTGCCGGACGTGCACACGAGAGCGACCGGCTTCCTACTCACCATTGCGATGCCCAAAGCCATGAAAGCGGCGCTCCTCTCATCAATCACCACGTGTTTTCTCAGATTCTCCCTGGCTGCTGCAGCTATGAGCAAAGGAGCGTTGCGTGAACCGGGCGAACAAACCACATCTCTCACACCCTTCTCCTCCATTACATCGAAAAGAATTGAGCAGAAACGCTTGTCGGTATCCATCATATTCTCCATGACTCAATTATTGGATTTTACTGTAAACATCATCTGAACAGTACCGGTGTATAACCTCTAAGGAAAGCAGAAGCATCCATACGCTTTTTTCCTGCCGGCTGAAGCGAGAGAATTTCCAGCATGCCATCTCCCGTCTTAACCAACAGATGATCTTTCGACAGTTGAACCTCACCCGGACGCAAACCCTCTCCGGTTTCATCCGTGAGAGCCGTTTCGTATATCTTCAGATCTGAATATTTTCCTCTTGAACGCTCCTCTTCCACTTCACACCATGCGGCGGGATAAGGAGAAAGACCCCTCACGAGATTGTGGATAACCACAGATGGTTTACTCCAATCTATCTTGCAGGTATCTTTGAAAATCTTCGGAGCGGGAATAAATTCTCCTTCGGGCTGAGGCTGAGGCACCACATTTCCGGCCTCAATCTCTTCTACCGTATGCGCCACCATCTCAGCGCCAAGAGCCATCAGCCGGTCGTGCACATCGCCTACATTGTCGGTAGGAAGTATCTCCACCTTACGCTGCTCGATTATGTCGCCTGTGTCGATCTCATGCTTAAGGAAGAAAGTGGTGACGCCTGTCTCAGTGTCACCGTTTATCACAGCCCAGTTCAGCGGTGCGGCGCCACGATAACGCGGAAGAAGCGAGGCATGAAGATTGAAGGTGCCCTCTCTCGGCATCGTCCATACAACTTCGGGGAGCATACGGAACGCTATCACGATAAAGAGGTCGGCATTTATAGCCCGTAGTTCATCGACAAATTCCGGTGACTTCAGTTTCTCCGGCTGCAACACTCGCAGACCTTTTTCCACAGCATACTTCTTCACATCGCTCTGAATAAGTTTATGTCCGCGTCCCGCTATCTTATCCGGCATGGTGACAATAGCTGCAATGTCACGCCCGTCTTTCAGCAGACGGTCGAGACTCGCAACTGCAAATTCGGGAGTGCCGAAAAACACTATCTTTAGTTTCTTATCTTTATTCTCCATGATTTCTTCAATTTTTCTTTTGGCATACAGACTCCTCATTATGATTCAGACTGGCCTGCGTCATTCGTCGCAATAATGGCGGAGCACCCGGCGATAGGAGTTGAATATCTTTGACTTGGATACAAACCCTACGTATTTACCGTTATCCACCACCGGAAGATTCCAGGCATTAGTCTTATCGAATACCCTCATCACCTCCTCCATGGGCATATTGACATCGATACGTGCCGGCGGCATCGACATGAACCGCGTCACGTGCATCTTCTTGTAAAGGTCTGGACGGAACATGATGTTGCGGATATCGTCAAGTAGCACCACTCCCACCAACTGGCCATCCTCCTCTGTGACGGGAAAGAGATTACGGTTGGATGTGGCGATAATATCCACCACCTCCTTCAGATTCATCTTCGGACTTACGGTCTTGAAGTCACGCTCTATCACATTGTCGATCTTGAGCAACGTAAGCACGGCTTTGTCTTTCTCGTGAGTAAGGAGGTCTCCTTGCTTGGCCAGACGCATGGTGTAGATGCTGTATGGCTCAAAAATCCTGATGGTCATGTAGGAGAGAGTGGAGACAATGAGCAAGGGCAGGAAGAGATCGTAGCCACCGGTCATTTCCGCCGTAAGGAAGATTGCCATCAGCGGGGCATGCATCACGCCGCTCATCACGCCGGCCATTCCAAGAAGAGTGAAATTCTTGTTGGAGATTCCTACGCCCCCCTCAAATATATTGTTGAGGACGAAAGCAAATAGAAAACCGACCAAGGCTCCCATGAAGAGCGAAGGCGCGAACGTGCCACCCACGCCACCTGCGCCGTTTGTAGCACTCGTTGCAAACACTTTGGTCAGTATAACGGCTCCGATAAAAGCGGCAATAAACCATACATTGTCTCGGTCTACGTAGAAGAATGTTCCGTCGAGCACCTTTGAATAGTCTCCCTCAAGCAGAGTATTGATCGCGCCGTAGCCCTCTCCGTAGAGCGGAGGGAAGAGCAGTATAAGCAAGGCAAGGATGGCGCCACCCGTGGCTATCTTAACCCATTTCCTGTCTATTCTGGAAAACATCGACTCCATCATGAACATCGCTCTGGTGAAATAGAGCGAGGAGAAACCGCAAACTATGCCAAGCAGAGCCGCATATGGAATTTTGCTCACCTGAAACGGCTCGCTCTGTGCAAAGAAGAATTCTGCATTATAGCCCTCCAGGATATAAGCCACAGTTGCTCCGGTAATCGATGATATGAGCAAGGGCATGACGGTAGTGCCCGTAAGGTCGATCATAAGCACTTCGAGAGTGAACAGCATGCCCGCAATAGGCGCACGGAAAATTCCGGCAATGCCTGCCGCGGCTCCACAACCCACAAGCAGCATTAGGATGCGCGGCGAAAGACGGAACGCCTGACCGATATTCGAACCGATTGCAGCACCTGTAAACACTATCGGACCCTCGGCTCCAACTGAGCCACCAAAACCTATTGTAACCGACGAGGCTATCAGAGAGGAATACATATTTCGCTTCTT
>CAZUNU010000097.1:4981-9380 GCA_964622105.1 uncultured Sangeribacter sp.
GTAAATCTGTTATGTGTCTCTTTATATGCCATTGATACAATTTTCCTTTTTTACTTTTACCTTCCGTCGCGGTGTCGGATTCTCCACACCGCTGTTATCTTCCTCACCATCTTTTCTGAAGTCAGAACCCTTTCCCAGAATCAGAGCCCTTTTCCGGTGATGACGGTCTTCACGGTATAAATGAGTATCTTAAGGTCGACGTAGAGCGACATGTTGGAGATATAGATGAGATCGTAGCGTGTGCGCTCCACCATCTGTCCCACCGTGGATGCGTATCCATACTTCACCATACCCCACGATGTAATGCCGGGTCTCACCTGATAGACGAGAGCATGGTAAGGGGCCCTCTTCATTATCTGCTCTATGAAGAAACGGCGTTCGGGGCGCGGACCTACTATCGACATCTCGCCTTTCAATACGTTCCAGAACTGAGGGAGCTCATCGAGCCTATACTTCCTGAGCACCTTCCCCACGCGGGTCACTCGCGGATCGTTCTCTTCCGAAAGACGAGGCCCATCTATTTCAGCATCAGTTCGCATAGTGCGGAATTTATAAATGCTGAAGGGCTTCTGCTTGCGACCCACCCTTTCCTGTGAATAGATAACCGGGCCCTTGGAATCAAGCTTCACAAGCACTGCAAGAAGCAGATAAAGCGGAGAAAAAGCCACAAGAATCATAACGGAAAGAACCACATCCATAAACCGCTTCACATTCTTGGCCGATTCACTCAATGCCGGAGAGGTAAGATCAACGTATGGCTCTCCATAAATGTCTTGCAGGCGTATAGCTGATGTCACGTAAGAGAACGTATCCGGAGCTATCTTTACCGGTATGCCAAGATGGTATAACTCATACAGCAGATGCATTATCTCACTCTCGCTGTAAGAGGCTTCAGCTATCACTATCTGGTCTATTCGCTCATCCCGACAAAGCGCCTCAAGTTGCTCAGGCTTGAACACTCTCTCATCACCCTCCGAGATTTCATCTCCTGGGAGGGAAAGGAAACCTATGATCTTGACGCCCGTGCGGGAATTGCCGCTGCTCAACCGTCTTGCCGTCTCTCGGGCTGCCTTGGAGCTGCCTACAATCAATGTGCGGAATTCCCACTGATGGGCGCGGAAATGCTTGGTGGCTACTGAAGTAATGATCAGTCGTCCGAGGTATGGGACAGCGAAGAGGAGGATCACCAGTCCTCCAAGAAGCTCGTAGTTGATGAGTCGTTCACCTGTCTGGTCGTTGATAAGCAGAACGAAATAAATCAGTCCTGAATTGACCAAAGACGAGAAAAAAGTTGTAGCCAGCTCCTGAAGTCTCGACTTCCCGAACGGGAGGTTATAATAGCCCGATAGCCAGTAAATGCCAAGCATCCCTAACGGCACAGTCAGCTCCTCGGCTATCAGTTTGCCGGATAATACAAACTCCCGGATATCGTTCTCAAGAGAAAGCAACTTGCAACGCCAGATATTGAAGAGGAAGAATGCAATGAGGCTTGTGACGTAATCACACGCCACATATCTCCATTTTTGTTTTACAGGGGAGAGCCTCTTCACCTATCTTATTAATTTTTCCGGATTTCTTTATCTAACTATTTTCATCAGATTACCTACCTGATAATCTTTATCAAGCCGCCATCGCCCAATTTGATTATATTGCTCGGTTTGTGGGCGGATCTATCATCGCGACGGTATTCGGCTATGTACTCACAGCCGGCTTTCACATCATCCGGAATCTCATCAAAGATAGCGGGAGCTTTCTGACCGCTGATATTGGCTGAAGTCGATACGATCGGTCGGCGTAATCGACGGCAAAGCTCCTTGCTGTAGCGCTCGGATGTGATGCGTATACCTAAAGAGCCATCTTCAGCAAGAAGGTTGGGAGCTACACCCACCGGATGATCGTAGATGATGGTCAACGGATCAACCGCAGCGTCTATCAATTGCCAGGCCACTTCGGGTATATCTCTCACGGTGCGGTCGAGCATGGCCTCACCATCAACCAGCACAAGCATTGATTTACTTTCTGCCCTACGTTTAAGTTCATATATCTTTTTTACGGCTTCAGGGTTTGTGGCATCGCAACCGATTCCCCAGACAGTATCCGTGGGGTAAAGGATCACCCCTCCCCTCTTCAATACAGCCACTGCCTCTTTTATATCTTCTTCAAAAGTCATCGTTTTCGAGTTTAAATCAGGATTGTCTCCACTTCGTTTATCCACATGCGTACAGATGCATCAGACGGCATACGCCAATCGCCTCGAGGGGATAGGTTCACACTACCCACTTTCGGTCCATCGGGCATACAACTGCGCTTGAACTGCTGGCTGAAGAAGCGCCAGTAAAATTTCTGAAGCCATTTCAATATTGTGGCTTCGTCGTATTTCCCGGCAAAAGCCTTACGCGCAAGCATAAATATCTTTCTCGGGCCAAAAGAGTTGCGCAGGAGATTATACATGAAGAAATCATGCAATTCATATGGTCCTACGAAATCCTCTGTCACCTGCCCTATCTTATCTTCCCCGGAAGGCACAAGCTCCGGACTGATTGGAGTGTCGACGATATCGAGAAGTATCTCTCTTGTACGCTCTCCGAATTCTGTGGCAAACCATTTCACAAGATGACGGACGAGAGTCTTTGGGACAGACGCATTGACACCGTACATCGACATATGGTCGCCATTATACGTACACCAACCCAAAGCTAACTCCGACATGTCGCCGGTGCCGATCACTATACCATTCACTTTGTTGGAATAGTCCATCAGGATCTGTGTGCGTTCACGGGCTTGTGAATTTTCGTATGTTATATCATAGAGATTCGGATCCTGTCCGATGTCACTGAAGTGTTGCGCCACGGCTTTTCCAATCGGTATTTCAAGAGATGTAACTCCCAACTCTTCCATCAGTCCCACTGCATTGCTGTGAGTGCGGCTCGTTGTAGCCATGCCGGGCATAGTGATGCCGTAGATTCCTTTTCTGTCAAGGCCGAGGAGGTCGAAAGCTTTCACAGTGACAAGAAGAGCCAAAGTGGAATCGAGTCCACCGGATATTCCTATAACAGCATTCTTGCAGTTGATGGCATGAAGGCGTTGCATCAGGCCACGCGCCTGAATGTTGATGATCTCCTCACAGTGCTCATTGAGTTTGCGCTCGTCATGAGGCACGAAAGGTTGCGGATCAATCCTTACGTTAATCAGCTCCGGATCGGGGACACGGCGCTTCTTTTCATCTTCAAAAATCCGGCTGCCGTCTTCATTGAATTCCGGAGCAGTCAGTTCATTTATATACTCTTCCACCTCTTGTCCGTCAGGGAAGAGATCTTGCAGCTGATTGGGACGCACGTGCACGTATCTTTTCTCATGGTCGACTCCATCAAAGAATGAAGAAAACCTCGCACGATCGGAGGCCAACTTCTCTATATCGATGTCTTTTATCATGAGGGTAGGCTCTGTGAAGAAACGCTTCTCCGGCTCTACGACCGAGCCATCTTCTGCTATCACTGCATTACCGGCGAAAACAAGGTCGGTGGTGGATTCTCCCCATCCTGCGGAAGAATAGATGTAGCCGCAACGGCATCTTGCCGATTGCTGGGAAATGAGTTTCAGGAGATAGTCATGTTTTCCGATTAGTTCGTTGGATGCCGAGAGATTGAATATCAATTCAGCACCGGCTTTGGCCAGGCCGCTGCTTGGTGGCACGGGAACCCAAAGATCCTCACAAATCTCAATTCCGAATGTGACGTCGCCATGACGGAACAGCAGATTGTTGCCGATTTCGGTTGACGTAATGTAAGTGATATTACGTGCACCAAGATCTATTCCTGATTCAAACCATCTCTTCTCATAGAATTCACCATAGTTAGGGAGATGGATCTTCGGAACTATACCAACCACCCCGTTAGCATCAATCACCACAGCACAGTTAAATCTCCGGCCTCCATAAATGACCGGGGCACCGACAATAACTTTCATGCCTTGGCTATCCTCACTGCCGAGCAATTCAATGAGGCGTTCGATGCCACGTTTGGCACTTTTCTCAAGAAGCGGCTGTTCGAAAAGGTCGCCACAAGTGTAGCCGGTAATGCAAAGTTCGGGTAGCACGAGAATATCTACCTTTTTCTTAATACTTCTTTTAACGAGCTTCCCGATCTCCTTCACGTTGAAATCCACATCCGCCACTCTTACGTTAGGAACGCCGGCAGCAACTCTTATGAATCCGAATTTTTCCATTCTATGATTATCGATGGTTTAAGCGATTGTCGATGTTTTTTGCGTTATTATATATCCTACTTGGAGAATACTCATCAGAGAATCTGAAGAACTCAGTGTGGTTATTCACAGGTAGACCTCCTGATTATTCACAGGCAGGTCCCAGATAATTCACAAGTGTACTCTCAGATAATTC
>CAZUNU010000097.1:9480-10984 GCA_964622105.1 uncultured Sangeribacter sp.
ACTCTCAGATAATTCTCAAGCTTGCCCCGCGATTATTCGCAAAGAGGATATTTTTTACAAATTTACTGAAAACTATTCTAAAAAATAAATGTTTTTCAATTATAATTACTTTGATAATAGCCTTTATTATCTAAATGACGGCCATTATCAGTTTACCCACTCCTTCAACTCTCTTCTCTCTCTTGATTTATGAAACAGAAATTCAGACTCCTCGCAACCGCCGCTATAGTTGCAACTTGCGGACTATTCGCTTCGGCCGACGCATATGCCCAAAAGGGTGAAAAGACTCTTGGAATAGCCGGGGGTTACGCCTCTTATAACAACGGAGGTCAGGCCAATGTCTATTTTCAGTATTCTTTCTCGTCTCATGTGCGTATCGCTCCGGAGATCGGGTACGTTTTCCATAATCAAGGTAAATCTGCTTTTGACTGCAGCGTTGACGTACAATTCCCGTTTCGAGTGGCAAGAGCATTCAAAATGTATCCCCTCACCGGTATCACCATGAATAGTTGGGATTTCGGCAATGGCGGACACGAAGTGAAAGCTGGATTTGATTTCGGCGGAGGTATAGAGTTATATATGACTTCTTCCCTTAAGCTTAGTATTCAGGGGAAATACTCTCTTATGAATGATACGAGCGGCGGATTTGTTCAGATGGGTATTGGCTACGTCTTCTGATTTCTGCTATCTAATAACTCCTAATTAATCCATTTATGAAAAAGGTAAAGTTCTTCATAATCTCGGCAGGTCTTTTCCTCACGACACTATTTGGAGGTTGTTCAACTTCGGGTCTCAACCTCCAGGGATTGGTAGGCGCCGGCACAACAGCACTGCAGGCCGCCACAGTTTCAGATTCACAGATTCAGTCGTATGTCCATCAATATATACAGGATATGGATCAGAAGAATCAGGTTGCCCCTGCCAACAGCCCTTACACGGTAAGGCTTAAGAAACTTACACAGGGTCTGACATCGGTTGACGGCATTCCCCTGAACTTCAAAGTTTACATTACTCCGGAGATCAATGCTTTCGCATGTGCAGATGGAAGCGTGCGCGTCTACTCCGGATTGATGGATAAGATGACAGACGATGAAGTGCTCGGTGTAATCGGTCATGAGATTGGCCATGTGGCCCACAAAGACACAAGGAAAGCCTTCCAGCAGGCTCTGTTGCAATCGGCCGTTCTTGAGGGCATAGGCTCAACAAGCAGCACAGCGGCCACTCTTACCTCTTCGCAGCTGGCCCAGATTGGCTCAAAGATGCTTAGTGCGAAATATTCACAGAAACAAGAGAGCAATGCCGACGATTATGGCTATGATTTCCTTGTAGCCAACGGAAAGAACCCTTGGGCCATGGCTTACGCATTCACTAAGCTGGAGGAACTTGAAGGCGGGCAGTCGGCTCAGAGCGGTATGTCGCAGATGTTCTCGTCGCATCCATCCACTCCCAAACGTATCAAGCATATTCAGGACAGGTGTAAGAAAGATGGCATTGCCCAACCGTT
>CAZUNU010000098.1:0-10858 GCA_964622105.1 uncultured Sangeribacter sp.
AGCGTTTGACTGGCAGTCAAGAGGTGACGAGTTCGAGTCTCGTATACTCCACAGAAGATAAGCTATTGAAATTCAGAACAATATATTGGAGTTTCAATAGCTTGTTTTGTATCTATAACTCTCCAAAAAGCCTAACAAAAGGCCAATTTTGTGGATTTTTGGGGAAATTTGCGGAAAATGTTTGACCTATGTTGTACCTCTTGCCCTTTATAAATTGGAGAGAAGGTGACAATATCCGTACTTTCCTCCTTTTACTAAAGTGATTTGTGATCCAATGCATCATATGATAGATTCTTCTTTTAAACTCGATCTTGATAACCCGGAATTCCAACGGGCTTATCAGTTACTTACCCAGACGAGAGTAAACGTCTTCCTGACAGGTAAAGCTGGTACCGGCAAGTCTACTTTCCTTAAGTATATCTGTCAGAAAATTAAGAAGAATTATATCGTATTAGCTCCAACAGGTATAGCAGCCATCAATGTGGGAGGAGTCACCATACATTCTTTTTTCCAGATGCCCTTGCGTCCGGTTCCTCCTGATGATCCTGATTATTCCGTTAAATCTTTCAGGAGCTCTAATAAGCTTTCAAGACAGAAAAAGAAAATCATCAAGGCATTAGACCTTATCATAATTGATGAGGTTTCAATGGTAAGACCAGATATGATAGACTATATTGACAGGGCGCTTAGAGGAATAAGAGGGGAGAGAGGTGTACCTTTTGGAGGGGTACAACTTTTATTGGTAGGTGACATTTTCCAACTTGAACCAGTTGTGACTACAGACACCCGCTCTATTCTTGGACGCTATTATCCGGAGTTCTTTTTCTTCAATGCCTTGGCTTATCAGCAAGTAAGACTCGTGGCGATTGAATTGAAGAAGATGTATCGTCAAAGCGAATCCGGTTTCATTCAGCTTCTTGACAGAGTCAGGATTAATTCTGTAACAGATGCTGATTTTGAATTGCTGAATTCAAGGATTACATCTGGTAAATCCACACCCAAGGAATATGAAAGTTTCAGCATTGTTTTGGCATCACGCAGAGACAGTGTGAATGCAATCAATGCTGAAAGAATGGCATCCCTTGAAGGAGAGGAAAAGACCTATGAAGGCGAGATAGAGGATGAATTCCCGGAGAAAATCTTGCCAACCGATATGCTCCTTACACTGAAAGTTGGTGCTCAAGTGATGATGGTCAGGAATGATAAAGATAAACGTTGGGTAAACGGAACTTTGGCCAAAGTTATGGACTTAGAGGAAGATTTCATTACAGTCGAACTTGAAAACGGAGATGTTGAACGTGTTGAGAGAGAAATCTGGGAAAATATTTCTTACTCATACGATGAGAGAGAGAAGAAAGTGGTTGAGCAGGTAATCGGTCGTTTTTCACAGTTTCCTCTAAAAGCAGCCTGGGCTCTGACAATCCATAAGAGCCAGGGATTGACTTTCTCAAAGGTAACTATCGATATGGGGGGTGGGGCATTTACTGCCGGACAAACTTATGTAGCATTGAGCCGATGTAGAAGTCTTGAAGGTCTCCACTTTTTGAATCCTCTAAAACGATATGATGTGATCGTAAGCCGGGGAGCTGCTGAATTCAGCCAACAATTCAATGATGCCAGAGCTGCTGAGGAGGCTCTTAGAGAAGCTATGGTAGAAAGATTATCGCTCGAAGTTAAAGATGATTTTGAAAATGGCGATATGCATAATGCAGTCGAAGGTATTTGGAAAATTCATAATTTATCGGCCAGTCTTGCAAATAAAGGTGTAAGACGCCTCATAGCTAATACCCTTAATGTAATTAATAAACAGAGAAAAAAGATTCTAAAGCAGGAGACGCAGCTACAAAATGCCTCCAAAGAATTGACCAGAGTAGCTGAAATCATAAAGAAGGATTTGAAAAAGCCAAATGAGGCTATAAAATTGTTTGAGGAGGCCGTTGATATGGATGGAAATAATTCCAATGCTATGTTAGGTATCGCAGAGATCCTCGTTAACAGTAATAAGACGGCAGATGCTAAGAAGATGCTCGATAAGGTGATTCGCCTTAAAGATTCAAATTTTGTAGATGCAAGTATAATGAAGGGTGATATTTTAGCGAAAGAAGGTGAGTTGGCAGGAGCCTCATTGCATTTTCAGAACGCTGCTAAAAAAGCCAAAAAGAAAAAGGAAATTCCAATTCACCGTCTCATAAAATTATATGAGGATGCGGGAATGGAGGATATTGCAGAACAATGGCGCCTTTGGTTGGATTAAATTCGCTTCATCGTTTTGAAGACTCAGATGGCCTTTAAAACATTAAGCATTGCATGTTTTAAAGGCCATCTGAGTTGAAGAAGCTAATATTGATTAAAAGAACTTTGGTGTTATTTTTAATAATGATTTGACAGCAAATAGTCTTTGCCACTGACTTTAATTGGAGGATGAAGTGTTAAGAGTAGGTGTAACCGGTTCATCAGTACAAAGTACAACCAATAGATTGCTTACCATGGCGGCTTTCTTTTCATTGTCGAGCTTCACAATATTGTTTTTCTCAATACGGTCAAGCGCCATCTCTACCATTGACACAGCACCCTCAACAATTTTTTCACGTGCCGTAATGATAGCTGATGCTTGTTGACGTCTCAGCATAACAGCGGCGATCTCAGGTGCATAAGCAAGATAATTTAAGCGTGCTTCAATAACTTCAAGACCGGCCATTGCCAGACGTTCGTTGATTTTTCTTTCGAGAAGCTCATTGATTGTGTCGCCTCCATCACGCAAAGTAATCTCGTCAGCGGAATGTGAATCAGTCTGATCATAAGCAAAGTGTCCTGTCACTTCCCTAAGTGCTGCATCGCTCTGGATTCTTACGAAACGTTCGAGGGCGCCTTGGTTGACACTGTTTCCGGTAGCACCGAGAGATTTAGAGTCGAGATCAAACACTACTTTATACGTATCTTTGATCTTCCAAACCAAAACCATACCGATAAGTACAGGATTTCCGATCTTATCGTTTACTTTGATCGGCTCGATGTCCATGTTTCTTATACGCAAAGAAAGTTTACGTCTATTAAGGAAAGGGTTAACCCAGAAATAACCGACTTTTCTACAAGTGCCCGCGTATTTGCCGAAAAAGATCATTACCCGAGCTTCATTTGGTTCCTGAACAAAGTAGCCTACGCAGCCAATGATAAAGATAATGAAAAGAGGCACACTTATGCCGATTGAAACTCCTAAATGCTCTTCTCCTCCTAAAATAATAGCGCAGGCTATCATTGCAGGAATCAAAATAAAAGTGAAGAATATCATGAAGAAGCCATTAACACATAGGCCACGGTACTCATATTCCTGGTTATTGTCTTTTATCATAAATTTTAATTTTTTTCGTTGTTCTATAAGGTATGGTTAAGTAATCCGATTACGATTAAGAAACCTCCCTTTCGAATTTCAAGTTATTCTAACCCCGTCATCAATAGAAATGATAGAATTTTTATCTCAATATCGTCTTGAAGGTCTTTTCATTGGTTTAGCCACCTTCCTTATCATTGGAATATTTCATCCCTTAGTTATTAAGGGAGAATATTATTTTGGAGAGAAAGTTAAATGGTGGTTTCTCGTATCAGGCATAGTTTTTTTGATTTTATCCCTTTACACTGATTCCCTGATCGGGTCGGCACTCTTGGGTGTAACCTCTTTCAGTAGTTTCTGGAGCATACTGGAAATCAAGGAACAAGTTGAAAGAGTGAGGAAGGGATGGTTTCCAGAAAATCCTGCAAGAAAGAAAAAAGATCTGTCTCAATCAAGATAGCGTGCTACTATTCCTTGATAAGAGTCGATTCTTCTGTCGCGCAAGAAAGGCCACCAGTTCCTTACATTTTCAGTACGCACTGTATCTATTTCACAAATAAATTCCTCCGGACTGTCATCGGGAGCCATATGGAGGATTTCACCTTGTGGGCCAGCTACAAAACTTGAACCCCAAAAGTCAATCCCTGAAGATTGACCGGATGGATCCTCTTCAAAACCACATCTGTTGACGCTTATTACCGGCACTCCATTTGCTACCGCATGAGCTCTCTGAATGGTGATCCATGCATCTCGTTGTCTATTTTTTTCGTCTTGTGGATCATCGGGATTCCAACCGATTGCTGTAGGGTATATGAGCATTTCAGCTCCTTTTAAAGCCATCAGTCTTGCGGCTTCGGGATACCATTGATCCCAGCAGACAAGTACCCCTAATTTACCCAAAGAGGTCTCAATCGGGGTGAAACCGAGGTCACCGGGAGTAAAATAGAATTTCTCATAGAACCCGGGATCATCAGGAATATGCATTTTCCGATACTTTCCTGCGAGACTGCCATCTGAGTCAAAGACCAAAGCTGTATTATGATAGAGGCCCGGGGCTCTTCTTTCAAAAGCACTTGTAACGATAACGACATTGTTATCTTTGGCGGCTCGAGAATAGATTTTTGCAAATGCCTCCAAGCTTGTGGCGTAACGGAAATTATCTACATCTTCACATTGGCAGAAATATAGTGAGTCATGTAGCTCTGAGAGCACTATAAGCTGAGCACCATCTTCTGCAAGATTTTCAATTGCTGTAAGATTTCTCTGCCTGTTGTATGAAACATCAGATGAAAAGGAATGTTGGACTACTCCTACTTTGATTTTTCCGAAGTCGTCAGTGATCTTTTCCATTATTGCTGTCTCTTGGTATAAGCTGTCGCTGTTCGGAATATTTTCTTCTGACATGATATTTTAGTATTTGATTTTATTTGATCTCTGATTTAAAAATTCCGCAAGGTATCTGCATCGTAGCGCAATGAAGCGAACCGTGTTGCTTGATGAGAGTTGTGCAGTCTATCCCTACGATTTTATACTCCGGAAAAGCTATCCTGATAGTCT
The DNA here is from genome assembly GCA_964622105.1 of uncultured Sangeribacter sp. Lineage (GTDB taxonomy): Bacteria > Bacteroidota > Bacteroidia > Bacteroidales > Muribaculaceae > Lepagella. The sequence continues at coordinate 4,886 of CAZUNU010000098.1, forward strand.
GCATAGCGAGGAAATCATTCTGAGGCTGATTGTATGTTGGTACAAACACCACCTTATCAGTCACCAAATAATTTGCATATGTAGCCGGCAAACGAGCTCCCTCTTCATCAAAGATTGGATCGGGCAGGGGAAGTTCTATCAGATTGTAAGGATCTCCTTCTGCATTCTTAAACAAACTCAACTGTGCCCTCATTTTAAGAAGTTCCTCAAATTGAGAATCATCCATATTTCGGCAACCTGTAAAAATAATGATGTTGCCGGGTGCTATTCTTGCCAGCGTATCGATGTGAGAGTCGGTGTCATCTCCTTCAAGCGCTCCATAGTCGAGCATCAAAACATGATTGGCTCCCAGATTATCGCAAAGCATTTTCACAGCTTCGTCTTTCGTTAGTCCACCGTTTCGGTTTGGAGAGCATAGACATCGGGTTGTGGTAAGGATTGTGCCAAAGCCATCTGTTTCTACGCTTCCTCCTTCAAGAACAATAGCTCTTTTATTTTTATATATGTTTGATGAAATAACCCCTTTTTCTTCAAGCTGAAGATTTACCAGGTTATCTTTATCAGAAGCAAATTTGAGTCCCCAGCCATTGAAACCAAAATCGTATGCTTTCAATTTGTCATTTTCCATGACTGAGAGTGGGCCATAATCTCTTGTCCACGTATCGTTATAATCGAGTTTGATATAATCAATTTGTTCTTGGTTGCAATCTTCAAGTAATGCTCTTGTATTATCCATATCGTCACAAATAAGCAGTATGTGAATATGGTTCTCACAGAACTTCTTGATAATTCTATGGTATTGGGCTTGCGCTTCTTCAAGAATATAGTTCCAATCGGTGCGACTGTTTGGAAATGCCAGTATCACAAATTCTTGAGGAGCCCATTCCGGTAAGAAATTTTTCATTTTTTTTAATGAGGAGAGGAATATATAAATAAAATTGAGTCCCCAATTAAAGCGTAAGACTCATTAATTAGATAATTCGACCTATATAATATAACACGGAGAGTACTTTTGTTCAAAGGTTTTCCCTGCCAACCCCGAGATATTTAATATGAGTCATTAATGCAAATTTAATGAATTATTATATATAAACCCAATCAAAGGATGCATTTTTTATTATATTTGATTAAATTTGCATTGTAATAACGAAAAACTTTGAAACAATATGGCGATAGACCCTAATACTCATGACACTGCAAAAGAATTCAGTGAGATGATTGCAAAATGCAAGGATATCTTTGTAAAAAAACTCTCGGATTATGGCACTTCATGGCGCGTGATGCGTCCGTCAAGTTTAACGGATCAAATCTATATAAAGGCGAGACGCATCCGTACAATTGAGGAGAAAGGTGAGTCTGCCGTCAATGAGGGTATAGAACCGGAATTTATAGGTATAGTCAATTATTGCGTAATAGCCTTGATACAGTTGGAACTCGGATCTGGTACAAGCATCGGCAAAGAAGAGGCAATCTCACTATATGACAAATATATTGATAAAGCTACTTCTTTGATGCTCAATAAGAATCATGATTATGACGAGGCATGGCGCCACATGCGAATTTCAAGCTATACCGATATAATCCTCCAGAAACTCTTGCGTACGAAGGAAATTGAGGATCACAATGGTAAGACCTTGATAAGTGAGGGACTTGATGCTAATTATATGGATATGATCAATTATGCCTTATTTGCCTTGATTAAACTTGAGGAAGCCAGGAATGAAGGATAAAATAGCGAAATATGAGGGAGCAATCACATGGTTTGTCAGGTTGGCAGTAGGGTCGACTTTTATTTTTTCAGGTTTTGTAAAGGCAGTTGATCCATGGGGTCTTCTATATAAGGCTAAGGATTATCTTGCAGCTCTTTCTTTAGATATCTGGCCCAATCTGCTGCTCGTTGGGGTCTTTCTTCTGTGTCTGGTTGAATTTCTGATTGGAGTATTTTTAGTGACAGGATGTTTCAGAAGGTCAGTGGCCTGGTTGACATTACTGATGATGTGTTTCATGCTCCCGCTCACATTATGGCTCGCAATTGGAGATCCAGTTAAAGATTGCGGTTGCTTCGGAGATGCTTTTAAGATATCGAATTGGGCAAGTTTCTGGAAAAACGTGGTCTTGACTATTGGAGCTCTCTGGCTGATAAAATTTAACCGTTCTACCGGTTGGCTTATCACTCCTGCCTTACAATGGTTAGTATTGCTATCAGGAAGTGTATTTATTTTAGCTATTGAACTCTATGGCTATAATTCCCAACCGCTTGTTGATTTCCGATCCTACAAAAAGGGTAGCCCAATAATAGACACTACTTTTCAGGACAGTAATGATAAGTATGTTTTCATCTATGAAAAGGATGGAGAAAAGAGGGAATTTTCAGAAGACGAAATGTTACCGGATGAAAATGACGGTTGGACATTCGTTGACAGGAAATTGGTAAAAGAGGATAATGGACATGGTGATTCTGATGATTCACAAGATTTCAGGATCTGGGATATCACTGGAGAAGAGGATATAACTGAAGAGGTAATTTCTGAATCCGGTAAAGAATTATTGGTAATGATGCCTGATTTAGGAAGTGTGTCTCCAGCTATAACCTGGAAGATCAATTCCCTTAACGAGTGGGCTGATCTGCACGGAGTGAAGATGATAGGGATTGTTGCAGGAACCGGAAAAGAGATTTCTGACTGGATGGATATTTCCATGGCCAGTTATCCCATTTACACAGCAGATGACACTCAGATAAAGGAAGTAGTGAGAGGAAATCCAGGAATAGTTTACCTTGAAGATGGCATAATAGAATGGAAAAGCACCTTAAATGCTCTCAATATAGATGATTTCCTTTCGCCGGAAATATCAGATGATGCGAAAAGTTTTGGAACCGATAATTTCAGGATACTGCGAAATTGCGCTTATATTTTTCTAATTGTATTGACTTCTTTGATTCTCATGTCATTCGTACCAAGGATAAAGGAGATGTATCTGAAGAAGCAGGTTACACAAGAAGAAAATACAAAAAATGAGCAGTAAAATAAAACCCGTTGAAATCTTTGATTATGAGAAATTTCAACGGGTTTTATTATTCATGATGATAGGGTTCACCTTTCATGATTGTAAATGCACGATAAATCTGTTCTGTGAAGAAAAGTCGAACCATTTCATGGGTAAACGTCATTTTTGAGAGTGAAATCTTGAAATCAGATTGTCTGTAAACATCATCGCTGAATCCATAAGGGCCGCCGACTACAAAAATAATCCGCTTCCTTCCGGATGACATGATTTTTTGAAGATATGTTGAGAATTCAAGAGATGTGAATTCTTTTCCATGTTCATCCAGAAGAATGCAGAAATCTGAGGGGAGAATGTTTTTCAGCAGCAGTTCTCCCTCTCTTTCCTTTTGTTTGGATTCAGTAAGAGCTTTAGTTGCCTTTACGTCGGGGATTGATGAAATGCTGAAACTTACATAGTGTTTTAACCTACTGCAAAACTCATCAATTCCCGTCTGAATATAAGACTTTGTCGTTTTCCCGACTGTTAAGAGCTGAATTTCCATAAAAAAATGTTAACTTAGCGCAAAATTAATCAAAAGGAAGAATCTGAAGAAATTCAAATAAGTTTATATCTGATATTTTTACAGATTTTCTTCGATTAGAGGTTCAATTGGCAATATAACAATACCTATTTGACACATTGCAACTTCAATGTCTTTTCTTTAGATTTTTTTGATTATTCTTACACTAATGTATAAAAAATCAAGATGATGGAAACAAAAGAAATGCTCGTAGACCAATTGCTTGACCTGGCTTTCGCTGAAGACATAGGAGATGGCGACCATACCACTTTATCAACTATTCCAGCGGATGCTATGGGAAGGTCACGACTTATTATAAAAGAAGAAGGAATATTGGCCGGGGTAAAAGAGGCAAAAAAAGTGTTTGAAAAGCTTGATCCGTCCATTAAGATGCAAGTGATGATTGAAGACGGGACCAAAGTGAAACCAGGTGACATTGCTTTCATAGCGGAAGGACCCGTGAGATCTTTGCTGATAGCCGAGCGGACAATGCTGAATATTATGCAGCGCATGAGTGGGGTAGCCACTATGACAAGACGCTATCAGGATGAACTTGAGGGATTGCATACTAAAGTGCTTGACACCCGAAAGACCACCCCTGGTATGCGTATAATGGAGAAAGAAGCTGTGAAAATCGGGGGAGGAAAGAACCATAGGATAGGACTCTTTGATATGATTCTTATCAAAGATAATCATATTGATTTTGCTGGAGGAATTGAAAAAGCTGTCGATCGAGCAAAAGAATATTGTAAGGATAAGGGAAAAGACCTTAAAATCGAAGTGGAGGTAAGATCGCTGGATGACATCAGAAAAGTTATGGAGATTGGAGGCGTAGACCGAATAATGTTTGACAATTTTACTCCTGAGCTTACTAAAGAGGCTGTCAAGATAGTGAACGGCACTATGGAAACAGAGTCTTCAGGAGGAATAACTTTGGAGAATCTTCGCGCATATGGCGAGGCGGGAGTAGACTATATTTCAGTTGGTGCTTTAACCCACAGTGTCAAGGGTCTTGACATGTCATTCAAGGCATTCTGATTATCAGTGCATGATGGATTCCCATATCGCTAAGAAACTTCGTGATCTTGAATTCGGTAAATTTGCTGAAGATAGGGCAGTAGATTATTATCTATCCAAAGGATATGTCATAAGAGAAAGGAACTGGCGGTTCAGAAAAATTGAGATAGATATCATAGCTCAAATGGGAGCGGAGATAATTTTTATTGAGGTAAAAGCTCGGAGCGGAAGGAATATGTCTCCTGTAGACGCCGTAGATTTTGCCAAGAGGAAAAGAATGGTGCATGGAGCCGATGTGTATCTTCGCAGATTGAGAGGCTCATATGAATATCGCTATGATATTTTTGCACTGGAAGGCGATATGAGCAATTATCAAATTGAGGTTTTTGAGAATGCTTTTTATTCCCCTCTAATGTAAATCTCTCATTTCCCTAATGTAATTAATTAGAAAGAATGACAGCGAACAGGCCGTTTCTTTAAACCTGTCGCTGTCATTTACTTTTTGGTAATCGTAAAACCTGAGTGTATTATTTTTTTACGTCGTAACCTTGTGCCTTGAGATAATCAAGGATCCTGTAATTCATGGCATGACGGTAATAATCAAGAATATGGCCACACCAGTCATTGGTCGTCGTTGAACCGGAGCGAGTAGTGTTATAATGAGAGATTTCCTGATCGTAAAGAGAGAGATCTTCAGTCAATTTCTCTGTATCTGTAGTATAATGGTTCTTGAAGAAAACAGTGTCATTCTTCTGTTTGGGTTTCAAGTCCGGGTGCTCACGAGGAACACCCAATGCGAGACCACAAACTACGAATACACCCTTTGGCAACTGAAGCAATTCAGCTACCTTGGCGGGATCAACCGTACGAAGATAACCTACACAATTGCTACCAAGTCCTACAGACTGAGCTGCTACTACAGCGCTCATCATAGCCAGAGATGCATCAATCACACCAATTATTACACCGTCCATTGTGTCGGTAAATTGGGGTACGTCAATTCCTTTTTTGTTAGCAAGGAGAGTGATCTTGTTATAATCTGAACAGAAAATCAAAAGTCTGTTGCAGGTTTTCAACTGTTTTTGATTGGTGAGTTCATACAATTTCTCTTTGAGGGTCTGATCAGAAATGTCTATCACGGAGAATTGCTGGCCGTTATAACTTGTGGGAGTATTTCTGATAGCATCAAAGATAAACTCCATTTTCTCCTCAGGAATAGCCTCGCGCTCATAGCGTCTGACGCTTGTGCGTTCTAAGAGAGATGTCTTTACAGATTCCATAAAAAGTGTTTTAGGTAATAAAAATGAAAGCCGATGAAAGGCTAACCGCCAATCACCGGCTTTTGTAAAGCCACACCAAAGGTATTTGTGATGAAACTCCGATTGACAGGA
>CAZUNU010000099.1:0-10798 GCA_964622105.1 uncultured Sangeribacter sp.
AGCGATGCCAGCCTTGTCGTCGGCTCCAAGAAGAGTGGTGCCGTCGGTGACGATGAGATCCTGACCGAGATAATTGTTAAGCTCAGGGAACTCCTCCGGAGAAAGAACAATGCCTTTCTCTTCGTTAAGGGTGATCACCCCACCCTCATAATTTTTTACGATACGGGGCTTTACGTGCTTTCCGCTCATGTCAGGAGACGTATCAAGATGGGCGATGAAACCCACGACGGGCACCTCTTTATCTACATTAGAAGGCAACGTAGCCATCACATATCCATTCTCGTCAAGGGTAATCTCTTCGAGCCCCATTTTCTCAAGTTCGTCTCTCAAGAACTGGGCAAACACCATCTGCCCAGGTGTGGAGGGCGTCATATTGGTAAGCTCATCGCTCTGCGTATCAAAAGCCACATAGCTTAAAAATCTGTCAGTTACATTCATAATAAAAGATATTGGTCAAGAATTGAAGAGCCGACCGTAAATTACGTATATCGGCGAGAATATATGCGACCAACTATGCCGCCTTATATCTGTGGCCAAAATTAGTAAAAAAAAATCACATACCCTCATTTACATTGCTAAATTATCATGCTGTCGCAATTCGTGGCTAAGAATCTGCCTGTGTCTGCTGTTACGTGAATAATGTCAGTAATTACAGTAAGCCTATCACATGAAATCACAAATATCTTTATTAACTTTGCATACTTAATCTATTAATCATTGAAATGAAAAGAAATCTACTTGCATGGATTGTCGCTGCAAGCGCCTTGCCCATGCTCAATGCCCAGACATCCCAACCTGCCGAGATGGCTTACAAAGTGAAGGATGCCGCTTTCAACCAATCTCAGATAGATAGCATCGCAATGTTTATGACAGACAATCTTGGTCCGCGTTTAGCGGCTTCCAAGATGAAACAGCGTGCCGAGCAGTTGGTGATCGACAAACTTAAGTCATTCGGTTTTGAAAACGCGAGGATCGAATTCGCGTCCGAGTTCGACAAAGGCGGTTGGGACAATGAAAAAAATTATGTGGCAATGACAGCTCCATATTACTGCAGCTTCGCGGCCAATCCGAAAGCATGGTCGGGAAGCACCCCCGGCCTTGTGAAAGCTCAGTGCATACTCCTTGAAGCCCAAGATACAACTGAACTCGCAAATTATAAAGGCAAATTAAACGGTAAAATTGTCCTGATGCCTCCGACACGTGAATATGAACTCTCCTATCGTCCAATGGCAAAACGATATACAGAAGAGGAACTGTTGGAAATGACCAAAGATGCGCGGCCGAATTCATATAAGGGCAGACGTGGTTTCGACAAAAACAGTATGGCTCTCCGAAAAGCTATCGATTCTCTTATAAAGGAGGAAAGCCCCGTTGCAGTCATAGTAGGCGACGGAAGTTTCAACATTCCCGGTTCGCGTGGAGTAAAGTATAAGGTTGGTCAGCCTGAACCCATACCAGAGATCGTTGTGCCGATAGAAGATCATGGCCGTATGGTACGCCTTCTCAAATCAGGTGAGGATGTGGAGATGGAGATGGATATACGCAACACATTCACCGACAATCAGAAGATCAATAATATTATAGCCGAGATTCCCGGCACAGACCCTAAACTCAAAAACGAGGTGGTGCTGATAGGTGCTCATCTTGACTCATGGCACGGAGGAACGGGCGGAGCCGACAATGCATCCGGTTGCATCACAATGATGGAGGCCATGCGAATCCTTAAGCAACTCGGGGTGAAACCTCGACGCACTATCCGGCTCGCTCTTTGGGGTGGCGAAGAACAAGGTCTGTACGGCTCTCGTGGCTATGCCAAAAATAAGCTATATGACCGCAAGGACAATAAAAAGCTCCCGGAATATGATGATTTCGCGCTGTATCTTAACATGGACTTCGGATCAGGTAAGTTCAAAGGAGTGTATCTTGAGGAAAACGATATGGCCACACCATATTTCGAAGCATGGAAACAACCACTTGTTGCATTGGGTTTCGAGACACTCTCTCCGAGAAAAGTTGGAAGCACAGATCATGTGAGCTTCTCTCAGTTAGGATTGCCGGCATACCAGTTTATCCAGGATCCACTCGATTATTTCCGTGCCTACCACACCACTATGGATACTTTTGAAAGACTTTCTCTGGATGATCTGAAGGTAAACGCTGCAATAGCCGCATGGTTAGCTTACTCTGCAGCGATGGACGATAGCAGGATACCTGTCAAACCCGGATTCCCCGAAAATCTTAAAAAGAAGTAAGTTTCTAAACAGTTTCAAGAATTTATCGCCTGACTTCTCTCGAAGCCGGGCGTTTTCTTTTCTCAGCCTTTACTATTTTTTGTCTTGATACATTTGTGTAAAATGTAGTAAACTGAAACTCCTTGACATTCTTATGAACAAGAAAGCATCATTCAGATGTTTAAATATAATATAACTTGAGATATCTCAATGTTTAATCGCCATATCTCTCATAAAGATTTGAGGATATGCATTATATGATGAAATATTATGGAAAGTAAATTTGAAATAGAGGGTCTGCAATGCCAATGCGTTTCCGTAAACAGGAAAGACAGAATTGCCTATATCCTTTATCCTATGGATATGCTTGTCAGTTGGGTAGATGAAGCAGCAGAAAAATACGACATCAATATCGTGGTGGTTACCGGCATGGATTGGCAAAATGTTTTTAGTCCATGGCCTGCACCGGGTGTCCCGAAAGGTACGCCAGACTTTAAAGGAGAGTCACCGGAATTCTTATCGTTGCTCCAACAAAAAGTGATACCTCAGATTGAAGAATCCTTGGGCATCGGTGCCAATGTGGAACGTAGCCTTGTTGGTGTATCCATGTCGGGACTTTTCGCTCTTTGGCAGTGGATGGTGTGCGACACGTTCTTCAACATCGCTTCCCTCTCCGGCTCCTTCTGGTATGAAGGATTCATGGAATGGATGAAAAGCCGTCCTATTCCCAAGAAACAAGGTATGGGTTTCTTCCTGCTTGGCAACCAGGAATCCAAATCGAAAGTGAAAGCCTTTGATTCAGTTGGGGAAAATACCCAACAAATCCTGTCTCTACTCCAAGATGCCGGAATAAAGACAGAATTTAAAAGCGTACCGGGCAATCATTATTCCGACCCGATCCCCCGACTTGACGCGGCCTTCACAGCTCTGTATACAGAAAAAGTCACTCTGGAGTGACTTTTTCTGACAAATTTCTATCTACCATTCATTATTTATGCTGCCGTATTGCGCAGGAAGCGGGACCAAGACACACCACATTATATTCCGGATGGCGTTTAAACCAGGCAACTGCATAAGAACATGTGGCAGCAATCTTATTGCCTTCGGCCAAAATTTTATCAGCAGCAAGTTTCACCAACTTCCCTGCAACGCCTTGTCCCCTCAAAGACGGGTCAACAAAAGTATGATCAATAGTAGAGACTCCGTCTTCAGTGGGAAAGGTCACCTCTGCAACCACATTACCAGCCGGATCCGTTGCATAAATTCTGTCAGATTCTGTAATGAAATTCATAGTAATAATTTTTTGATAGTTTCGAATATACATAATAACATATAAATCCGCATGTTAGTTGTAGAGACAAAAGCGAAATCCATATAGTTTTCTATTTTGATTCTCCCCATACGGAAAAGAAAGAAAAAAGATGGTATAATTTGCCGCATGAAATTTTATAACTAACTTTGCAAATTGAAAGCCACCGGATCGAAAGATCGTGTATAAAGAGCTTGTTGGGAAATCCCTGACAAGCTTTATTTATGTTATACATACGCTTTTATACAAGAGAAATTCAAGCTTTTCTACGTAATGCTATATGGAAACAGGTTATAACCGTCGGTATCTTTTCTACCTATTCATTTTCCTCGGGGCGCTCTCGGCATTTCCTCCGTTAGTGACCGACATGTATCTACCGGCTCTCCCGGCAATGGTCAAAGACTTCAACGCCTCCCCTTCAGCCATTCAGATGGGTCTGGCAATGTGCATCGTAGGTCTTGCCGTCGGCCAATTATTGTTCGGTCCGCTTAGCGACAAATATGGGCGCCGCCCTGTAATCGGCACTTCGCTGGTAATGTTTTGTATAGCCACACTGGTTTGTATTCTCTCTACCACGATAGAATGTTTCACCATCTGCAGGTTCTTCCAAGGTCTCGCGGGAGCAGGAGGCGTGGTGCTGTCCCGCTCTATCGCTACTGACTGCTACTCCGGACGAGATCTTGCAAAGACCCTCGCCATAATCGGAGCCATCAATGGCATAGCTCCGGTGACTGCCCCGGTGATAGGAGGCCTCTTTGCCGGTGTTATCGGCTGGAAAGGAATTTTCTGGATACTCTTCAGTATCGGAGTAATTCTCACCTTCATGTATCTACCTTTCAAAGAATCGCATCCTAAAGAGAAGCATTATGTCGGAAACTTCTGGAATCTGATGAAGCAGTCTGTCACACTGTTGAAAAAGCCTTCCTATATGCTTTTTGTGCTGATTTACGGTTTATCCATGGGAGTGCTCTTTGGCTACATTTCTTCAGCGGCCTTTATTATTCAGAACGACTTCGGAGTGTCGGAACTGATGTTCGGAATCATATTCGCCGTCAATTCTCTTGGCATTGCTTTAGGCTCGATGCTATCCTTGAAATTCAAGAATCTCATCTTTGCCATCCGCGCAGGAGCCACAGGAATGTTGACATGTGCTATAGCAATGCTGATATGCTATTATTTAAATGCCGGCTTCTGGGGCTATGAGATCTTTGCTTTCCTAAATCTTTTTTCCTTAGGCTTCGTGTTTCCTTCCTCCACAACTATGGCAATGACAGAAGGAAAGTCCATGATTGGCTGGGCGTCGGCCATAGTCGGAGCTACGGGATTCCTCTTCGGTGGCATAATGACCCCCTTAGTTGGACTTGGCACTATCCAACTCTCCACATACACCGTCCTTATCATATGCTCCACATTAGCCGTGCTCCTTTCATTGAAAAAACCAAATTTTGACACCCCTACCCCATAATTATAACTGGATATGTCATCGCTCTCTTATAACCATAATTAAGGGAAAACAGACCATGATTCAATAATAGGGGCCGACAGTCGGTAAAAATCACTATATTTGCATCATGGAAACAAAAACTAAGACCGTCAAACTACATTCTATCGACGCTTATAATAAGCTGTATGGACTGGAGACTCTCCATCCGTTAGTGACTGTGATAAATCTCAATCATGCTACCCGCATTGTCAACCATATTGAGATGGACTACGGCGTGTATGCTCTGTTTCTCAAAAACGGAACAAACTGCACCATTCATTATGGACGCCAGCCATACGATTATCAGGAAGGTACCATAGTGAGCTTCTCTCCAGGTCAGCTCATACGGGTTGAAATGGAGAAAGATGTACTGGCTCCCGACGTGATAGGCCTTATGTTTCATCCTGATCTGATTTATAAAACTCCCCTTGGAGCCAAAATCAAAGAATACTCTTTCTTCGATTATTCACAGCGCGAGGCCCTTCATCTCTCGGCTGAAGAGAGAAGACTATTTATGGAATGTCTGGGAAGAATTGAAAACGAGATAACTCATCCTGTTGACAGGCATACGTCAGATATCATCTCAAGCAATATCATGGTGCTACTTGACTATCTCACCCGTTTCTATGAACGTCAATTCATCACCCGCCGGAAAGTCAACTCAAATTTAATCAATAAATTCGAATCAGCGCTTCATGATTATTTTTCATCAGGGAAAGTAATGGAGATGCCTACCGTCGGATATTTTGCCGATAAAGTGAACCTCTCGCCAGGATACTTCGGAGACATGGTCAAGAAGGAGACGGGCAAGACTCCCCAGGAAATAATCACCCTTTATGTAGCTGATCTTGCAAAAGCCAGACTTTCGTCAACCAACGATGATATCAGCATCATTGCCTACGATCTGGGATTCCAGTATCCGCAGCATTTCTCACGCATGTTCAAGCGCATTACCGGCGAAAGCCCCAAGCAATTCCGCCTCCGCACCTCGTGACCCTAACTTGCTCACGCTTCCTCTCTTCTAAGTGTAAGCTTGTTTTATGTTCTCGTTTCCTCTCCGCTCAGCGGGCGAAGAGGAAACGGAGCGGACGAGCTACGCGCGATGCCCATGCTTTCTCTTCATGAGGAGCACCGTAATCAACATAACTGTCAAGATTCTTGCCATACACATAGCCTTTCTCCTGAGCCTTCAGCAACGCCTTAGTCTCCCATGGACCGTAGAAGGCATCTATTGTAGCAGTACCGTGGTCGAAATACAAGCGATGGTTGTCCGGATCAGGAAGATGACGGTCAACAAATTCGATCATGGCATTGCCAAATGAATCACCGGCATTGAGCGAGCCATACCAATGCGTGGAAAGACAGCCCGCTCCACCGAATGTCTCCGGATATATAGATATGAGATAAAGCGACATCAGTCCCCCCATGCTTGAGCCCATTACCATTGTATTGGCCGGATCCGTAAGTGTTGGATACGTTTTGTCGATAAGAGGTTTTAAGGTCTCCACAACGAAAGCCGCATATTTGTCACCGAGCACCGGTTGCCCTTTCAATTTCACTTCGGCCATAAGTTCTTCGAGGCCTGCTTCTTTCACGGCTTGCTGTGGCATCAGTTGAGACACCCGTTTTTCAGGGTCACTATGAATGCCAATTATTATAAAAGGAGGCACATCGCCATCTTCAATAAGCTTACCTGAAGTGATATCCATCTCCCAAGCCTGATGGTTCCATGTAGTATTGGCGTCATATAGATTCTGGCCATCATGCATATATAAGACCGGATAACGCACACTCTCATCTGCTCCGAATCCCTCCGGCAACCATACGTCGATATCTATGGAATCCTTCAACTGTGGCGCCAACACCCGTAAGCGCTCAATGCGTCCGCTATCAGCCTGTTGCAGAGCATGACCACTACTAACATTCTGTGCAGGTTCACCACTGTTTGCTACCTCTTCGGGTGAGTAGACATTAGCCATAGCTCCAAACGTGCATAAGCCCGAAAGCGCAACTATCCTTACTACATTTGAGAGGCCCAATTTAGCTATCTCATTACTTATCATCTTTATCTTACTTGATAATATATTCATTTTTCACTTTCTTAGATCACATACTTCCCTTACTCCAGTAACCTAATTAATAAAGTCACACTTCTTCCCATCAACTGACCATACGTATCAGGTTACATTTTCTCATCATTTCAACGCCATTCATACCATCTTTATTATTTTTACTCCCCTGATATAATTCACCAGGCTTACCTTAGATCAAATTAACATGTACCGACCAAAATATTAAGGATAAATCAAAATTTAATTGTAATTTTAATAAAAATACAATAGTATGATGTAAATTTGCCCTTAACAAATTTATCTTGGAATGGACGTACTTAGAAAAGAATTGAATGCATTTTATGATAGCCAGCATCTGGATAAGGAAACGCTTGACTCATCAGTATTTGAAGAATGCAAGCAAAAGATAGACATTGCGGTAGAGATAGAAAATGACTGTCGCGTGATTACCGATGCTTCGGCCGACTTCTGCTATATAAGCGGCGGTTATTTTGCATCCCTAATCGGTCTGAGTGATACCCATCCCTACAAAAAAGAGATGAATTCCAGTGATGAAGATGAAATATACAATCGAATTCATCCGGAAGATCTCGTCGACAAAAGAATGCTTGAATATGTATTTTTCAAGTACGTCGGCAGCCTCCCCGCCAGCCAAAAGCTCGACTATAAAGCCACTTGTCATCTCCGAATAAAGAACCGTAATGAAGAATTTATTTATATTCATAATACCACAAGAGTGATGCGTCTTTCTCCCAACGGTAAAGTGTGGCTGATACTATGTGGATACGAAATCTCCCCTATTCAGGAGCCGACTGACGGTATAGAAGCACGTATCATTAATTGCTGCACGGGCGAGGTAACTCAACCCCATTTTTCTGAAAGAAGATCACAGATACTGACCGAAAGAGAAAAAGAGATCCTCAATCTAATCAAAGACGGGAAACTTAGTAAAGAGATAGCTGATATCTTGAAAATCAGCATCCATACCGTCAACCGTCATCGCCAGAACATCCTCGAAAAATTAAGTGTAGGCAATTCAATGGAAGCTATCATGGCGGCTACTGCCATGAGACTTCTATAAAGGCTTATAGTTATAAATCAGTATTTTTTGATTGCCGGGTTGTATGTAATTTTGTCGCAAAAACTATTTGCGATGAGAAAAACTATACTATCATTCGTACTTGCAACTTTTGCAATCGGATTAAGTGCGACTTCAGAAAATCGGGATTTCAACTGGGGAAATGCCACTGTTTATTTCGTTATCACAGACCGCTTCTGCAACGGCGATTCCACTAACGATGTCAATTACGGCCGCATCGTAGATTACGGAAGCGAGCAACTTAATGCAGCCACTTTCCACGGAGGCGACTTCAAGGGTATGCTTAAAAAAGCAAAAGAAGGGTATTTCAAAGACCTTGGTATAGATGTGGTCTGGATGACCGACGTGTACGAGCAAATTCACGGCTGGATGTCGGGTAGTGGATCGGTGAATGATTTTCCGCATTACGGCTACCATGGTTATTACCCGCTCGATTATACACAGATTGATAAAAACTACGGCACAGTAGCTGAGTTCCGTGAACTTGTTGACACGCTACATAATCAAGGCATCCGCGTAATGCTCGGTGCCAATCTGAATGATCCGGGTTATCCCACTCTTTTAGACGCCGTGCAATTAGGATTTGCCGATACCGGTCTCACAGAGGAAGAGGCAGCCAGACATATACGTGATTGGAGCTACGACAAGTTTTATGAGAACCGGTTGAACTGGAACGGTTGGTATGACCGCGGTTGGATCCGTATGCCTGATGAAGGCTGGGATGAAGACAATCCTCTTGAAGCCACTGTTTACGGTCTGCCGGATTTTAAGGATGAATCAGATGAACCTGTAAAACTGCCCTCTTTCCTCAAACGGAAATGGAAGAAAGAGGGCAAAACCAACGATCCATGGGTTAATCCCTCCTCTACGGCTCTACGAAAGGATTATAAATGGAGCCCTATTCAATATCTCACAGCTTGGATTTCGGCTTGGGTGAAGGAATTCGGAATTGACGGTTTCCGTTGTGACATCGTTGAGAACGTCCACCTCAACCGCTGGAAGGAACTAAACGAGGCTTGCAACGAAGCGCTTCAGACGTGGAGAGCCAATCATCCTGAAAGTCCGGCCTCAAAATGGGCCGACAATTTCTACATGACGGGCGATTATGATATGGCAGGTATTGACCGGAAACCTGAATATGCAGATGCCGGTTTTTCAAGCTTGGTGAATTTTTACTTCCCGAAGCATGGTGATCTTGATGGCATTGTCTATACTTGGCAAGCCTATGCCGACAGCATAAGCGAGCATCCTGATTGGCATCCCTTCAACTACCTCAACAATTCTTATCATCGTGACGCTGATGCATACAACATGGTCGACTGTGCCACTACCCTGCTATTGGCTCCCGGAGTGGCTCAGATATTTTACGGCGATGAGTCGGGAAGAAAGCTCAGCGATGCACAATACAACGTCGACAGTAATCAGGCTTTCCGTTCCGACATGGATTGGAATGATATTGATAAGGATCTTCTGGCCCACTACCAAAAGTTAGGCGCTATCCGTAAAGCACATCCGGCAATCGGAATGGGCAAACAGGCTACTATAGATCAACATACCTGTGTGCGATCGTCGGGTCAAGACACCGTGCTGATAAAACTCTTTCCTATAGAAAATCGACCGATACACTTTTCCGGTTATTTCTACGATGGTGAAATCCTGAAGGAATTATACACTGGCCAAGAAGCCGTAGTGGTTGATGGCTCTATCACTTTTCCTTATTACCGAAACAAAGTAGCCGTAATCGCAAAGGAGAAAGCCGACAATTAGATTGCATTAGCAATCTTGTATCTGGAATAAGGCAGTAGCTCCTAAGATTATTTTGCGGAATCGGCTGACGAAATAAGGTCATCAAGCCAGTAATGGGCTTGTTGCCATTGAAGATCCTGCCGCATTTCAAATTCAAAATGAAATGGATAGTTTCCTGATTCTATCAACAATTGAAGAAAAGCGTTGGCTATCTCGGGATTATTTACATACCACATCAAGTGACTCCATCCGCCACCGGTCACTCGTCCCATAAATATGGCATTTGGATGCTCTTTCTCTCCGGCCAGTTCATTACAAAGGAAGTCGCTAAAGTCTATCATTTTCGCCAAATCTTCCCTATTAGGCATTCCCTCGCTTACCGTGTTCTCAAAGTGCATAGCGAGTGAAAGATACCATGGGAAGGCCTCTTTAGGTGTAAGTGTCATGATTCCTATGTTGAACAAGCATACACGTGGTTGTCCATCTATTCGCATTTCACCACTTATTAAATCCTCTTCCGGTAGTCTCACATCGTAGCAAACCCTTTCCTTTGAGTTCCCATGGTTCTCCTCTTTTCTTCTCTTATTGAAAAAATCGAATATACCCATATCTTTGTATTTAAGATTTAAGATTGCAATTATCCTCATCCTTGTCTGCTTCCTTTTTCTATGCAGGCTCAGGTCTGGCAAAGACATCAAATGACGTGGATCACACAAAGTTACAAAGAAATCATAAAATTTGAAACAAAATTGGTTAACTTTGCAGAGAAAACTGACATGTAGGTAGGCTATAAAAAAATTAATCAAATGGAAATAACTATCAGAAATGCTAAAGAAAAAGATCTGAAAGGGATTCTGC
>CAZUNU010000100.1:0-10481 GCA_964622105.1 uncultured Sangeribacter sp.
ATTTATGGTAGCCGTGCATCTAACGGTGTGATCATCATCACTACCAAGAAGGGTAAGAGCGGACGTCCTCAGGTGAACTTCGCCGCTAACTTCCACGTGAATACAGCACGCAAGACTCTCGACATGATGGGAACAAAGGAATACGTCAGCCTTATCGAGCAGTATGGCAACGATCGTGCAAAACAATTCCTTTATGCAAATCCTGTGAATCCTTCACTCGGTACAGAGGCAGGCAGCGCTTTCAACCTTCATGACACCGACTGGCAGAAGCAGGTGCTCCGCACAGCCTTCTCTCATGACTATTCACTTAGCGTAGGCGGTGGCGTAGGTATTCTTCCTTATCGTGTGAATGCATCTTACACCAAGAATGAGGGTATCATCAAGACTTCATCCATGGAGCGTACGACTGTAGGCTTCAACCTCAGCCCGAAGTTCTTCGATAATCATCTTTCTGTAAACGCTAACGTTCAGGGCTCATATGTAAAGACCGGTAATGCCGCCGGTGTGATGGGCGCAGCTATCGGTATGGCCCCGGTTTACCCCGTTTACAGCAACTATCAGATGGCTTCTACTGATATGCCAAAAGCATACAACGGCTTCTTCAATATCTTCCAGACTACAGGTATGCCCGAGGAAAATGCCGCTCAGAACCCTGTGCAGCTTCTCAAGGACCAGACTACTATCGGCAAGACCTACAGCTCTACCGGTAACCTTGCTCTTGATTACTCACTACATTTCCTTCCTGAGCTTCACTTCAACCTCAACCTCGGTTATCAGGTGTCGAAGAACCACTCCACTACAGACGTTGAGCCCAACTCTATCATGGCCTGGAGAAGCAATTATAAGGATGGTGCCGGCACACACTACCGCTGGTATGAGCTTCAGCGCAACACCAACCTCTCTTTCTTCATCAACTACAAGAAAGATTTCGAGGCTATCAAATCAAACGTTGACGTGACTCTCGGTTACGACTGGCAGCGTTTCGACTGGCACGGACGCTCACAGACCAAGATCAATTCTCTCGGTTATGACCTGAGCTACGCAGGCGGCGTATTCTCAATCACTCCTGACCAGGCTACTGAGTCGCATATCGGACATGCCTATGAGAACGCTCCGATGACCCGCTGGGGCAACATCTATCAGCTCGTATCATTCTTCGGACGTATCAATTACATCTTTGACGACACTTATCTGCTTACCTTCACACTCCGTGATGACGGATCTTCACGCTTCTCCAAAGACAACCGCTGGGGTCTCTTCCCCGCTCTTGCTCTCGGTTGGAAGATCAACAATATGCCATTTATGGAAAGAACCAGCGGATGGCTCAATGATTTCAAACTCCGTCTCGGCTGGGGCCAGACCGGTCAGCAGGACCTCAACGGCATGTATTTCCCCTATATGCCTATCTACATCGACTCTTACAAGCAGGGCTTCCAGTATCTTGACCCGAACGGCTCCGGCCAGTGGATCAATCCTCTCTATCCCCAGGCTTATACTCCTGACCTGAAATGGGAGACCACCACTACATGGAACGTCGGTATCGACATGGGCTTCATGAACAATCGCATCACACTTGCTGCTGACTGGTATCTGCGCAAGACTACAGACCTTCTCTCTAATGTGCCGACAGCTTCTGCCAACACAGCTAACTACCAGTGGCGTAATATCGGCTCAATGGAGAACATTGGTGTCGAGGTTACTATCGGTGCAAAACCCGTCGTGACAAACGACTTCACATGGAACACCGGTCTTAACATCGGTTGGAACAAGAATAAGATTACCAAACTTCAGGGTGAGGGTATCGATTCAAGAATCTCCGCTATCGGTCTTCCTTCCGGTACAGGTGGCGACCTTGGATGGCACATAGTAGGTCAGCCTGCATTCACATTCGTAGTGTTTGAGCAGGTATATGATGAAAATGGCAAGCCTCTCGAGAACCAGTATGTAGACCAGAACGGCGACGGCATCATCAATGACCAGGACAAGATCATGTATCATTCAAGAGACCCGAAGGTGACCATGACATGGAACAACAACTTCTCATGGAAGAACTGGGATCTCGGCATCTCCCTCCGTGCCAACATCGGCAACTACGTCTACAACAACCTCAACTACGAGAACTCCAGAATCTACAACGTGTCTGCAGCTCAGTATCAGCTCGGCAACCTTCTCTCAGGTCGTCCGCTCTTCAAGAACGCATCAAGTGCTTCCAACCTTCCGCTCTCAAGCTACTTCGTTGAGAATGCAAGCTTCTTGCGTTGCGACAACATCACACTCGGATACACATTCCGCGATCTTTTCGACGGCAACATGACTCTCCGTCTCTTCGCAGCCGTGCAGAATCCTTTCGTGATTACCAAGTTCACCGGTATCGATCCTGAGGAATTCGGTGGTGTTCAGAGCGATCCTTATCCGCGTCCTATCACAACCTCTCTCGGTATTGTGGCTACATTCTGATCCTCTCATTTCAAAGACTGAGTATAAAATATGAAAAATATCAAAAATATATTCCTTAGCTTAGGCATTGCGGCTTCCGCTTTCGGTCTTTCCTCCTGTGTGGGCGACCTTGACCTGCAGCCACAAGACCCGAGTGAGATAACTGGCGTAAGCGGTGAGATTGACCGTGTATTGTCCAACATATATCTCAATTTCTCCACTTACGGAGCTAACGGCAACTCTCCTGTGTCGGGCTTCGATGGCGGTATGGCCGCCTTCCAGCGTGCAATGTTCATCGCTGAAGAGATTCCAACTGATGAGGCATCATGGCTTTGGGACTTTGCTGATTACGGCACAATGAACTATGGCCTCTTCAATGCTAACCAGGGCGCTCTCTACGGCTTCTATTCCCGCCTTATAATCAACATCACTCTCTGTAACCAGTTTATTAGTGATGTAGAGAAAGGTGTGTACAAAAATGTAGATGAGGCCAAGGCAGAGAACTATAAGCTCCAGGCCAAAACCCTCTGGGGCGCCTGCTACTACTACATGCTCTCTTTCTACGACAAGATTCCCTATGCCGACGAGACCACTCCGGTAGGAGCGGTGCCCGAGCAGCTTTCCCGTAAGGAAGTCTACAATCTTGTGACTGAGGCTCTGGAAGAAGTAGTGACGAAATTCGGTGCAAACCAGGTGCCTGTATATGGCTTTGTCGGTCTTGATGTAGCCGAGTCTATCCTCGCGAAAATTTATCTTAATGCTGAGGTCTTCACCGGCACAGCTGACTATGCAAAATGCTACACTCATGCCAAGAACGTGATTGACCGTCTGGGTAAGGGTGGCTACTATGGCAACGGTCTGGCCCGTAGCTATAATACCCTTTTCGGTGCTAACAACGATCAGTATGTGCTCGGCAATAATGGCAATCAGGTGAATGAGATTATCTGGACCATCGTAGGCAATGAGGTCAACCTTACCTCTTTCAGTGGCGCAGGATTCCTTCAGGCAGGTTGGATCGGCACAAATGGTGTGAGCGAAACTATGTACAAGCCGACTCAGGATCAGAGCCTCAACAATACTTATGAAGATACTGCCGATGGCACTATCGTCTACAAGTATTATGCAACTCAGAAAGACTATGACGATGCAGTAAAAGCCTATACTAAAGATGATGTGAAGACATGGCAGAAGGTAGTGTCTGAGATTATCAACGGTGTACCTTATTCATTCGATCCCAAGCAGACAGGCTATGTGGCTCAGGACTGGTATAACGCCGGCTTCGGCTGGAAGTGTATGGTGGCCCGCAAGTCGTTTGTCCGCAAGTTTGAATGGGACGACGTGGCAATGTCGCAGAGTGGTGACCGTCGTGTAAGCCTCTGGCAGACTTCCAAGCATGGTTTCACTGTGGAGAACAAATCCCTTATCGGTGATGACTGGGGCAGCAACGGCTACCTCACCCCGAAATACTCCAACTGGGCGTATAACGACGACGGAACAATCAACGAGGCACAGTCGCCAACGAATATCGGTAGCGCCGCCGGTGACTATGCTGCTATCCGTCTTGCCGAGATTTATCTGACAGCTGCAGAGGCTATCCTTCAGGGTGGCGGTGGCTCACAGGCCGACGCTCTCCAGTATGTAAACTGGATCCGTCAGCGCGCTTATGGTGATGCTCCCGATGATGAGTCACACTTCTGGACTTCACTCTCTATGACTGATCTTCAGAACGAACGTTGCCGCGAGCTCTATCAGGAGAACGTACGCCGTACCGACCTTATCCGTTGGAACCTCTGGTCTACCGGTTACACATGGGAATGGAAAGGTGGCATCCAGACCGGTACAAACCTTCCGGAGTATACAAAACTCTATCCGATTCCAGCACGTGTGATGAGTGCGTCAAACTTCCAACAGACCACCGGCTATTAATCAACTTCAATTGTGAGAAAAATGAAAAAGATATCTATATTTCTGGCTATGATAGCCATGGTGCTCGGCATCTCGTCATGCAAGCAGGAGGACGATCCGAAGTATCATGCGCCCACAACATTCAAAGTGAATGAGCCGGCTCTCCAGAATCAGGCTTTCCGTTGCTCTTCGGATATGACCGACAAGGCTACTTTCAATCTCTTCTGCTCGCAGCCTGACTACGGCTATTCTGCAATCTGCTCATATAGTGCCCTCGTGTCGCTCGATCCGGATGCTCCAATCGAGAACTGGGCAAAACTCCCCAATGAGAATTCCTCTTCAGCTGCAATGGCTATCAAGACTTTCGAGCTTGGAGCAGCCCTCAACACTCTTCTGAACGTTGCGGATGAGGCCGATTTCAATGCAAGAGATCTTTACAATAAGGAGTTCAAATGCTACTTCAAGGCTGTCTGCGAGATTCCCTCTATCGAAGGCTCATATATAGTAAGCTCTAACACAGTAAGCTACAATAAGGTGATGATCAGATACGCGGAGAAGAAACCGGCTTGGATCTACATCTGCGGTGACGTTGAGAACATCGACACAGGCGTTGCAAACGGCTTTACAGCTCCGAGTGCAGGTAATCTCGATACCTACATGAACAACTTCGCTCTCTATGAGCCGAATGACATGATCGGTGAGAAACTTTATGTAGGCGTATTCAACATCGTGCCTAAGGATCCCAACGATGACAAGTTTGCCGATGGTTCCTACAATGAGGGCAATCCCGATGCATGTGCTCAGTTCCGTTTCTTCACTGAACTTCTCGGCTGGACAAAAGATGCTTCCTATGGCTCGAATGAGGCTGACTTCTACTGCCTCAACACCACTGACAAGTGGGCCGCCGGCTACTCCGGTGATGTGGTTGCCCAGGGTCTTGGCAACTGGGGTGTGTTCGTGACAGAGAAGACTCCGATCACTATAGTGGTGGATATGGTCAATCTCAAGATCTTCTATAAGGAGGGTCTCCATGAGGTTTCATTCGTGGGTCGCGATCCTGAATTTAATTGATACTACGGACTATGGCAGGGGAGAAGGCTTCTCTTCTCCCTTGGCTAAGCCGAAAATTAAAAATTGTAACTACAATGAAAAAAATCAAGATATTCTCCGCATTGGCACTGACTTTGGTGATGGCATCATGCGAAAACTTCGATTTGCCGAACCCCCCGGGTCAGACCAATACCGATCCCGACGCCTATTTCGAGAACTCGGGACTTGCGCTCGCAAATGTGAGCTCAGAGGCAAATCTTCCTCAGGCCAATGCCGACAACAAGTTTGTGACAGTGGCCAACATCACGGAGCTGAAAGATTTCCCGTCTGCTTATACCCTCTCTATCGATATGGAGGTAGGTAACGATGCCTCTTTCTCGAATACCTCTACCATTGCTACGGAGATTTCCGGGAATGATGTAACAGTGAATCCGGCCCTTCTGAATGGTGCAATTCAAAGCACTATCACCAAAAAGCCCGGTACATATGATGCTAATGTTCGTTTCGTAGCATATGCTGAGAGGGAAAATACCCGCATACGTCTCGGTGGTGTTGATGCTTACTATGCTACAGGCGTATTGAAGACTGTGACAATGCCGGCTGACAAGGTGATTGAGGATTCTTACTATGTCGTGCCTTGTGATGCTGACGGCAAACCCGACTTCGCAAGCGCAATAGAAATGACCAACACTGCCGGTTCAGGCCTCTCCGGATATGACGCTCCTGAGTTTGCTGTCAAGCTGTTCTCTCCTGCAGATGGATATGACTTCATGATCGCTCCTGCCTCTGCAATGGTAGGTAGCCAGGCTTCAGAACTCTTCGGCTGTAATCCTGCTGAAGACGGACTGAGCGGCAAACTTGCAGTAGGATATGCTGCCGGCCATGTCAATCTCAGCGGTGATGTGCTCATCACTATCAATATGGAGCAGGATTCCTATACAGTTAACTATGCATTCGAGGTGCTTTACCCGTATTCAGGTGCTACAAGTGCTGCTAAGTTGATGCTTCTTTACACTTCAAATTACATTAACTACTCAGGTGTAGCTGCCATCAATAATCAGTGGTTCTTAGGTACAACTGCCGATAAGAAAGAAGAGCCCCTCTTCAAGATGGACACCACAACTGATCCTACACTTAGCGAAGACGGTTTGACCCAAACAGGCTTATTGTCATCAAGCAGTGCGACTCTCATCACAACTCCTCTGACAGGTAACCACCTTTATTGGGTAGACGTGAATCTTGTTAAGCTTGAATATTCACTTACCGCAATAAATACCCTTTCTGTTATTGGAGCTGCCAATGGTTGGAGCCATGAGACTTCTACAGACCTGACTCCTTCAAAAGAATTCAAGACCTGGACTGCAACTGATGTGCATATGGGTCCTGAATTCAAGATTGCTGCCAACAAGGCTTGGGATATTGACTTCGGTGGTGTAAAACTTTCCGACACAGAGGGCGAGATTGTTTACAATGTGAATTACAAGGGTGGAAATCTTGAAGTAGAGGAAGGTAACTATGACATCGTGCTTGACTTCACTGTTCAGCCTTATGTTCTCACTCTGAAAAAGCATTGAAACAGTTAATCTGAACCTTTTAGAGTATCAATAAAACAAAGAATCCGCATTACTTGAGAGTAATGCGGATTCTTTGTTTTTATTAAAAAATCTTTCAAAATTTAAAAAATAATGTGATAAATATTTTGCAATACTGATAAAATCACTTAACTTTGCGTATCTGAATAGGCAATCTACAAATAAATAAAAGGTTGTCTGAATTAATTCAGATTTTTGATCCTGCCGTCGTTCCCTACCTGTAGGACGGATCGGATCTTATTGCTTGACTTAACAGATAAATTCTTTATTAACTAACTTAAAATCTACTTCTGTATGAAGAAATTTTACGCATTTGCAGCTGCCGCCATGATGGCAGTATCCGCATTCGCACAGAATGGTGCGCCTCTGTATGCAACAGGTGATGGTTTCCCTAATGGCACATGGGCTCCCGCGACACCTTCAGAGTTTGTATATGCTGATGGTCAGTATACGCTTGAAATCAAGAATCTTTCCCAGTTCAAAATTTCCACTGCATTTGGGGAGTGGACTGAATTCAATGGCGGAGCGCTTACTTGTGATTATGGCAAAGAAGCCGGAAAGGCTGTGGAGCTCGTGCCCGGTGATGCTAATATCGCCACCCCCTGGATAGGTGATTACACTATCACGGTAGCCGGCGACCTTTCTACTATTACTCTGTCAACTGATACTCCTGCTCCTACAGGTCCGGCTCTCATTTATGTTCGTGGCGAAATGAATAGCTGGGGTGCCGATGAAGCTTGGGCTTTCACTCAGAAAGGAGAAAACCTCTATAAATTTGAATTTGCAGAAGACCAGTCGATTGTTGCCGGTGAATCTTTCAAGATAGCAGATGCTACTTGGGGTGCAATCAATATGGGTGGTGATGGAGAAAATCCACTTCTGCCTGACACAGATTGTGAAGTATTCAACGGTGGTAATCCGGCCAATATGACTCTTACAGAAAATTGTAATGGTGTAATCTGGGTTATCCTTGATCTTGATGGCGCCAACTATTTCTGGTACAGTAATGACAAAGATGCTATGCCGGATTGGGCAGAAGAGAATATGTATCCCGTTGCCACATGGGGCGTAATCGGTGGCTTCAACAACTGGGGTGGCGACCTCGCTATGACAGAGAAAGAGGCTGGTGTCTGGACAGTGACTATGGATGAGCTCGAAGGTGAATTCAAGTTCCGTTTCAACGGTGATTGGGCAACCAACTATGGTGCTTCCGGTAATGGTGACATCACTGCAAGCGGTGACTATGGTATCGTAGCCAATGGTGACAACTTCAAGATTGCTAAAGTTGAGAAAGTAACCCTTACTCTTAACACCAACACCGGTATCCTCACCGTTGAATCAGACAGCCTCTCAGGCGTAGCTCAGATTGAGGAGAACGATGCTCCTGCCAAGTATTTCAACCTTCAGGGTGTAGAGGTTGCCAATCCTTCTAACGGTATTTATATCGTAGTGAAGGGCAACAAAGTTTCTAAAACTGTTGTGAAATAATATCCGCAACCACAATATCTGTAAATTTACAAGATAACCTGCCAAGTTACAGGATATAGTCTGTCAATTCACAGAAAATAGTAAAGAGGGTCGGCTCCAAACTGGGAACCGACCCTTTATCTTCAATCATACATTTCTCATTTCAATACCTAAAGTCTATACGGTAACTTCATAATTTTTAAAATATGGGATTCATTAAACGTATTGGGGTTTGCATCAGCATTGTGGCGGTGGCGTTCGGAATGTCGGCACAGAAAGCAAACGGATTGGCCGGTAACCTTTCGGTTTATCCTTATGCGGAAAGCGACCCTCCGGCACAGACTCCCGCTCCTGCCGGTTATGAGCCGTTTCATATGGAGCATTATGCTCGCCATGGCTCCCGTTGGCTTATCGGCGAGAATGATTATCTCACTCCCGTAAGAAATCTGGAGAAGGCTGAACGGGCCGGTAAACTCACTCCTTTGGGTGAGAAAACCCTGAAGGCTTTGCGCGAGATTTATGCCGAATCCAAAGGTAGAAACGGAGAACTCTCCGACAAGGGCGCTCTCCAGCATCAGGCTATCGGCCGACGTATGGCTCAGAATTATCCCAAGATATTCAACGGAACGGCCGATATCGATGCCAAATCAACGGTCGTGATACGTTGTATACTCTCGATGCTCAACGGCCTGGAGGGTATTCAGGAGATTGCACCTGACGTGAAGCCTACGAAGGATGCAAGTTATGCCGATATGTGGTTTATGAATTATGATGACAAACCTGCATGGCCTGTGAAGGATGCGGCGGAGCGTGATTTCGTAAATCCCTATAAGGAGGCTCATAAGGGAAGCGGTGAATATCTCTTGCGGTTGGTGACAGATCAGGAGTTTGCAAGAGACAGCGTGGCTCCCGGAATCATGCCTTACCTTTATTGGGTGCTCGGTGCAGCGCAAGGCCATTCGGGTCAACCCTGGCTCCTCGAGGAGGTGTTTTCGGAAGATGAATTAATGGAGAACTGGAAAGGTGGAAACGCTTTCTGGTTTATTCACAGCGGCGACACTCCGATGACCAACCACCGTATGCCCTTCACACAACGAAAACTCTTAGGCAGGATAATCGAGCAGACGGATTCGGCAATTGCGTCAAAGTTGCCGAGCGCCAGACTGCGCTACGGCCATGACGGAATACTTGTGAATCTCGTCACCTTGATGGAGATAGATGATTACGGAAAGGAGGTGACGGATCTGGAGCAGTTGCCTGAACTAAACTGGAAGGATTATGAAATCATACCTATGGCCGGCAATCTGCAGCTTGTATTCTACCGAAAACCGGGGTCAACAAGTATTGATGACGTTATCGTGAAGGCATTGCTCAACGAGCGTGAAGTAAGGCTCCCGGGCACCCCTGTGAGCGGGCCATATTACAGCTGGAAGGAACTCCGCGATTATTACCAAGGTAAACTCGATGGCTTCGAAAGAAAATTCAAGGAGTAAATGATCAAAATCCGGGGCGTAAATACTTGAGTAAACAATCAAGGAGTAACTAATTTGGCGGATAGTGATAAATTGACTATTTTTGTAGTCAGAAGCAACAGACAGTCGCGCAAAATGAGAAAACGGTGCCTGCAGGGTGGAAAACCTGCGGGTCGGCCTAACCGTACGGGCTGACTGATTGTTTAGATATATTATGAAGACCAACGAGAAAGATACAGACATACATATCTCTGAAAACGGGATGACTAACGTCTCCGACAGCGAGAAGACTCTCCGGGAGGCCACCAACTCTGAATACAAGTATGGGTTTACCAGCGACATCGACACGGAGATTGTGCCTCCGGGCCTGAATGAAGACGTGATACGCTTCATTTCGAAAGTGAAGGGTGAACCCGAGTGGCTTCTCGACTTCCGTCTTAAAGCCTACCGCTACTGGCTCACGCTCCCCGTGCCGGAATGGGCACACCTCAAGATACCTGAGATAGATTTCCAGGCGATCTCTTATTACGCGGCCCCGAAGAAGAAGGAGCTGAAGAAG
>CAZUNU010000101.1:0-10481 GCA_964622105.1 uncultured Sangeribacter sp.
AGACACGGTCTTTGTCGTCGGGCTTATGGCTGAAATGATAGTCCATGTAAGGGCTGAGGGCGTAGGCCACGTCATATTCATCCGGCTCATAGTAATAATGATTCAAATCCGCACCCTTATCCTGTGAGAGCATATTCTTCACTTTGGCGGCGAGCACGGGATCGCGTGGCAGAAGCCATTCCACAAAAGCTTCATAAGCCATGTCATAGTGGGGCACCCCCTCCTCCTGAAGCAGATCAAGAAGTTCCTCCACCGTGTCGGCTGTAGCCTTTTTCGTCACCCATGGGAGATCCGGCTTAAGAGCATATATGAGATACCATATGGCCTCTATCTTGAGGTCGTTTTTCAGAGCCCTGATAACGTCTGGCGATGACTCGCCGCTCACTCCCAGGATACTTCTCACCTTCTGGAAAAGATCCCTCCTGCCCTCTTTATCAAGATAGAGGGCAAGCTTGGTGTCGGAGGTGGCGAATTCCTCGGCCAGACGGTCGAGAAACTCCTGATCGGCATTGACCACCACGTTGTTCCATATCACCACGCCCATATCGTTGAGGCTTGATGCCTGATTCTCATCATCTTCTTTCCCGAAATCAAATCCGGGGAAGTAATAGGGGGCAGAAGGCGAAAGAAGATATATCACGCTCCAGAGGCCGGCTTCCTGATTCTTGGGATAGACCTTCTCCACTATATTTTCCACCTCCACGGCCACGGGGCTCAGCCCTGCGTCGTCAAGCCATTTGGCAATCCGCCCAGAGTAGAGATATTTCTTGGCGAGCATCTGATTGCCTATCATCATGTCGGCAAGCTCACCGCGGGAATGAGCCACGAGACCCTTCGACGCATCGAACGTGATATCTATCTCTCCGGCATTGGCAAATTTCTGGTCGTTTTCATCAAGCTCTCCAGAGCTCCAGCGTATCACCGTGTCATGATCCCATCTTTCATCCGGACGCCCGCGTGTGAGTCCTTTCAAAAGCATAAGCACATCAGAATCCATATCCGAAGGATAAGGCAGAAGCTCCCGGCTCTTCAGATCTATCAGTTGGGTCTCGGTGTGGCCCATCATCACCTCCTCGCCGCTCCATAACGTGAGCATGGAGATGCCCACGGAATATATATCGCTCTTATGATCCACCTTGGCCGGAAGTCCGGGGGCACGAAGATAAAATTCCGGCGCGGTATATATCTTTGTGCGGTGATCCTCCACCCACACGCTCTCTCCGTCGGCACAGGGCACTGCAAAGCCGAAATCAGACAACACAAGTCTGGTCTTCTCCTTATCAACCCAAAGGAAGTTCTCGGGCTTGATGTCACGATGAATGAAGTCAAGGTTGGCACAGTCTAAGGCAGCCATGAGCATCTGCCCTGTGACATCGATTATCTTATCCCGGTCGCCATGCAGACTGCCTGGTTTCAACGGTCCACCTTCGCAATATTGCATAAGCTCGTAGTCGCACTCCTCATCCGGATTCTCAGGGTTCATCCATACTCCGAAATCATATATCTTGATCAGATGATCTTCACCTTTTGCCTCCTTCACCACTCCGAGCACCTCAGTGTCCGGTCTATGCCCAATATTGGCATAATAGAGTTTGAGAGCATATTTTTTATTATCTTGCTCCACCAATATCACTCTCGCCTCGGCTGTGGAAGCAGAGATGAGCTTCACGGTCCTAAAGGTTTTTCCGCGTAAGATAAAGGATTCCGGCAGGTCTTCTTTTTTCCTGACAATATTATTCCCTTTATTATTGAGGGCTGCCCTTCCCCTGGGCCGCGCAATCTCCGCGATGCCGGAGCCGGAAGAGGTGATGATCTCCTCACTGGGCTGGTTCTTTCCTCTCACGCCTCTCCGGCCACGCGCCGATTCATCCACCTGTGCTATGCCCGATCCCGAAGAGGTGATGACTTCCTCCTCCGGAGCATTCTTACCACGGAGTCCTCTACGTCCTCGGGCCGATTCATCCACCTGGGCTATGCCCGATCCCGAAGAGGTGATGATCTCCTCCTCCGGGATATTATTTTTATCTTTTTTTGCCATATGTCTTATTCCATTTTTTCTAATGTGCTCACTTCATAAGTTATCTCTCTCGTCTCGTGCACCCACGTGCCGCCATGCCACGGTTCGGCGCACTCCTGCGGCTTATTATGGCGGAAGCCACAGAAGTTGCATATCCATGCCACAGGCTCCTCCACTTTTTTTGTATATTTCCGGGTCACCACGGTCATCCTTGCAGAATAGAAATCTCTCTGTTCCTCCGGTGTGCTGTCGGCATCGGGAAGAATTGAATCAAGCAGAGTGTCCATCTCGGCTTTCTTCTGATCATAAAGTTTCATCGCCTCCTCAATGGTAAGTGGCGCGGCCTGGGCAGCCTTTGTTGCAGATTTGGCCAGACCGGCCTCACCTGTCGGCCGCTGAGCCCCGTGATTAGGCTTCAGTTTGGAGAGCGATAAAGGCTTTCGGGCTTTGGTTATTTGTTCTTCCGCTTTTTGCCCGGCTGCTTCCGCCATGATGGCGGCTATGTCAGGATCGGAGGCGGAGATTTTGCCGTCGATGAAATCGGCTAATTTTGAAAGGCTGTCGTTGATCTTTTGGGCAGCCTGAAATTGCGGATTAGCCCGGAATCTTGCCAATGCAGCCTCTCCCCCTTTGGTGATCGGGCGGTTGCAGTTGCGGCAGAAATTTCGGAAATTGATGGTTCCGCAATCAGGACACTCCACGCCTTCTCGCGATGTGCCGCAAGAGGGGCAAACATCGGCCCCGGGAGAAAGGGGATGTCCGCAAAACGTGCACTGATTGCCACCGAGGCTCATGCCACATTCCGGACAAATCTGGGCCGTGGCGCTGTGGGAGGCACCGCAGTTGGGACAGCTCCCTCCGGGCTTTGGCCGCGAAGAGCGGAGAAAGGAATCAGGAGAACCGTAAGAATTCTTTTCGCCTGTTGAGTTCTGTTTTATTTGCGAGGAATCGCGCGCAATTGAGCCATTGCGGTTGGATTCCGGTGAAATATAGGCCATTTTGATGAAGTATTATGTTGTAATGACAGAGGATTACACCTTAGGGGCTTAAAGGTTGCCGAAAGAGGCATCTGCATGAAGCAGACAGTGGTCTGTAAAATTTTCAAAGGTAGGCAGTATAGTTTTATGCATCAATTACGGAATTCCGTAATTTTCATATAAAACCGACTTTACGCCTACCATTTTCCGGATAATTATTCCTTAATTAATCCCGATAATGGGGCATCCGGGCTTCCAACTCCCATAATCAGGCGTCATGAATCAGTAGTCTCTGAGCCGACACATCTCATTTAAACATGACAGATTGCTACGCGTAGCTCCGGTTATACACACGAGACCACAGACAGCTGTTGTTGACCGTTTGTTAATTTTTTTCAAAAAGCTGACAATTTTTTCTATTTATAATTGGAATTTTAACTAACTTTACACTCAAATTGAAATCAGATGGAAAAGGAGGAGTTACCATATCACATCCCGGCACTCCTGCCGGAGACTTTGAAATTGCTGGACATTCGCCCTGACGGAGTATACGTCGACGTTACTTTCGGTGGCGGTGGTCATTCACGCGCAATTCTGGAAGCTCTCGATGATAATGGCCGCCTCCTGTCGTTCGACCGCGACATGGATGCTTTCCGCAACCGTATCGACGACAAAAGATTCACTTTCGTACACTCCAACTTCAGATATCTCGAAAATTTCCTGCGTTTCCATAATATCGACAAAGTCGATGGCATTCTCGCTGATCTCGGCGTGAGTTTCCACCATTTCGACGATCCGGAAAGAGGTTTCTCATTCCGCCATGACGCTCCTCTCGATATGCGCATGAACCGTCTTGCCCAACGCTCGGCAGCCGACATCCTGGCCGAAATCTCCGAAGACGATCTCCGCGCCGCCCTGTCAGCTTATGCCGACCTCAAGAGGCCCGGAAACGTGGCCAAAGCAATTGTGGCTGCAAGGGAAACGCAACCGATCGAAACTACTTTCCAGCTCGTGGAAATCGTGCGTAAGGCTCTTGATCCTCGTCAGGAGAAAAAGGAGATGGCACAGGTATTCCAGACTCTCCGCATCCTCACAAACGATGAGATGGGCGACCTCCGACGCTTCCTGCTCTCTACATTACGCGCGTTGCGCCCCGGCGGACGCCTCGCCATACTCACTTACCATTCCGTGGAAGACCGCATGGTGAAGAATTTCATGAAGACCGGCAA
Source organism: uncultured Sangeribacter sp. (assembly GCA_964622105.1). Taxonomy (GTDB): domain Bacteria; phylum Bacteroidota; class Bacteroidia; order Bacteroidales; family Muribaculaceae; genus Lepagella. Next base: position 4,224 of record CAZUNU010000101.1, read on the forward strand.
TATCGAAGGAATTGAGACCAAGGATTTCTTCGGCAAAGTGTCGACTCCCTGGAAGCTCATCACCCGGCGCCCCGTCGAAGCATCGCCTGAAGAGGTGGAGCGCAACCCACGTGCAAGAAGCGCGAAATTAAGAGTAGCCGAGCTTTTGCCTGAAGAATGACATTCCTGATCCTGATTCATCTGATTTACGTTATTATCTCTTTCTCTACATCTCTTACTCTTTACTCTCCCTGAACATGTTTGGATCAAAAAAGAAGAAAAAAGACAACGCGAAACCTAAATCATCCCATGGACTTTCATGGGTGTCAGACGTGCGCTACGGTCGCTCACTCTCGGTGGAGTTTTTCAAGAAAAACGCATGGCTCCTGATGATTTTTGTGGTCTCCATGCTTGCCCTCATGGGCCTGCGCTACAAGACAAAGACAAAAATGGAGGAGATCAAGAAACTTACCGCAGAGCTCCAGATTGCCGAAAGTTCAAAGTTGCAAGAGAAAGCGGCCTATATGTCGCTTATCCGTGAAACTGAAATGAGGCGCCTCGTGGAGGAGACAGGACTGGGACTCGAATTCCAGGAGCAACCTCCCTTTGAACTTCTGCTTGAAAAAGACTGACCAAAAACCACCTCTACTTTCCTCCCCCAATGAAACAGAACAACAAGAACCACATACTTTTCAGATACGGCCTCATTATCTTCGGCTTCCTGCTTTTTTCGGCCGGCATCGTCTGGAAACTCTTCCAGACCACTGTCGTTGAAGCGGCCGCCTGGAATGAACGCGCCCACAAGGAGCTCTCGCGCACCACAGTGATCGCCCCTGAACGCGGCAACATACTCGCCTCCAACGGTAACATCCTCGCCTGCAACCTCAAGGTGTATGACATCAAGCTCGATCTCCGCCATAATAAAGTGATGCGGGAGACCACAATCCCCTGGGAGAAGATCGACAGCCTCGCCGACTCGCTCGACTATCATTTTCCCCGCGTGAGGAATCTGCGCCAGCATCCCGACACCTTCAAGAAATATTCATGGCATACACGCCTGAAAAAGGAATTCGAGAAGGAACCCAACAAGCGCCCCAGAGCATTGCGCCTCGCCGCCAAAAAGACTCTCGAGGATTTCCAGCTCATACGCAATTTCCCCTATCTGAAGGATTTCAAGGGAAGCGGCTTCCGGATTCCCGTGTACAAGGAGGAGAAAAACGTAAGGATATATCCCTACGGACGCATGGCCTACCGAAGCATCGGTCGCGTCAACGAAAACCAGAATACGGGTGAGTTTCACGGATACTCCGGTCTTGAGAAAGACCTTGACACCCTCCTGTATGGCAAACCGGGTCTGTCAAAGAAAGTGGCGTTGACCTCCGGACTCACCAACTGGGTGGCGCAGGCGCCTGTGCGCGGATTCGACATACACACCACAATCGACATCGACCTTCAGGATATGCTGGAGGAGGAACTCTACAACATCTGCACGGAAGCCAAGGCCGAATGGGGCACCGCCATACTCATGGAGGTGGCTACCGGCGAAATCAAGGCGATATCCAACATCGAGCTTCTCAAAGACGGCACATATGGCGAGGCTCTCAACCGTGCGGTACTTCCGTTTGAGCCGGGCTCCGTAATGAAGCCCATCTCGCTCATGATAGCTTTCGAAGACAAACTGGTGAAAAGCGTCTATGAGACGGTAGACTGCAGCCCTTTCCAGAAGACCAGCGATCCACATGCCCCTTCGGTAAAGAATATGAAGCAGGTGATCGAAATGTCGTCAAACACAGGCATCGCACGTGTCATCTTCCGTGGCTATGAGAAGAATCCCGCCGCCTTCCACGAGCGCCTTGCCTCTATCGGATTTTTCGAGCAGATGCACTCGGGCATAGCCGGAGAATGTACGCCCCGCATACGCAAGCTCCTACCCAAAGACAGCCGTGGCAACAACATCACCATGACCTCGCGCCACCTTGACCTCGCGCGCCAGGCGTATGGCTACAATACGGAGATTCCACCCCTCTATACTCTCTCTGTCTACAATGCTATCGCAAATGGCGGCCGCTACGTGCGCCCTCACCTCGTGAGCTCGCTCATATATGAGGATGGACGCGATTCCGTACTGCCGATCGACTATATCCGCGATCGTATATGCTCCGAAGAGACTGCCGCTAAGGTTAAGTCTTGTCTAAGGGAAGTGGTATGGGGCGAACATGGCACTGCACGTGCTGTCCGCGATGACCGCGTGGAGGTGGTAGGAAAGACCGGCACGGCATATCCCGTGGAGAAAGGCACCTATAATCTCTCTAAACGCCGCTACGCATTCGCAGGATTCTTCCCCTATGACCAACCTCGCTATTCATGCATGGCTCTCGTGCTCGGCCCGGCCGGAACAAGTGCCAACCGCACATCCGGTCAGGTGGTTAAGAATATGGCAGTGAAGATGTTTGCACGTGGATTGCTCAACAATTCCTCCACCTTCACCACAACAAGGATACCCTCTCAGCCCGTGCTCTGCGCATCTGAGAAATATGAGCCCAGCAAGCTCATCACCTCTCTCGGCATCACCGGCGCACGCAAAGCCAAAGCCGTGGCCGCGAGCGACAGCGCCTATCTCGATATTGTGCCCGACGTGATCGGCTACGATGCCCCTACGGCGGTCAAGATCCTCGAGACGCGCGGGCTCTCCGTGCAGCTCAACGGCACAGGCCGAGTGGTGTGGCAGTCAATCCCGAAAGGGGCGGCCGCCCGACCCGGAGGAAAGATCACCCTGAATCTGAAAGTCTGACCTTCCGCCTACTCCCCTCCTCACCATGTAACCCATCTCAGCAACTATCTATTCCGACAAATACTTATGACAGTAAAACTCTCAAGCCTTCTCAAAGATCTCGAGATCTTGGCAATAATCGGAGAAACCGACAAGAATATCCTCTCTCTTGAAAGCGACTCCCGCAAAGTGGAGAAAGATGGCCTTTTCGTGGCCGTGAAAGGCGTGACCAACGACGGGCACAAATACATACCCGTTGTGGCAAGCGCCCATGTAGCCGCTATCGTATGCGAGGAGATACCCTCCACCTTGGCAAAGGGGGTGACGTATGTGCAGGTGCCCGATTCTGCCGAGGCCTTAGGGCGACTTGCCTCAGCCTGGTATGGCTATCCTTCACGCCAGCTGAAGCTCGTGGGCGTGACCGGCACAAACGGCAAGACCACCACAGCCACTCTTCTCTATGAGATGGCCCGTCTGGAGGGCTACAAGGCCGGACTTCTCTCTACTGTCTGCAACTATGTCGGCGACCGTGCGGTGCCCGCCACTCACACCACTCCCGATCCCCTCTCTCTGAATTTCCTTCTTTCCGAAATGGTGGCTGAGGGATGCGACTACGCTTTCATGGAGGTGTCGAGCCATTCCACGGCTCAGAAACGTGTGGCCGGCCTGCATTTTGCCGGCGGCATATTCACCAACCTCACCCGTGACCACCTCGACTACCATGGCACTGTAGAAAACTACATGAACGCCAAGAAGGCTTTCTTCGACATGCTTCCCCCGGATGCCTTCGCGCTCACGAACGCTGACGACCGTTGCGGAGCATACATGGTGCAGAACACTCCTGCCAAGGTCTATACATACTCACTTCGCGCTGATGCCGACTTCCGTGGCAAAGTGCTTGAGACACGTCTCGACGGCACACTTATGCTGCTCAACGGCCGCGAGGTGGAGGTGCGTTTCACCGGACGCTTCAATGCCTATAACCTCACCGATGTCTACGGAGCCTCAATACTCTCGGGATTCGATCCGGAGGAAGTGCTGGTCAACATGAGCCGCCTTGTGCCTGTGGCCGGACGCTTCCAGCCCTTCCTTTCAGCCGACGGGGTGGCTGCTATCGTTGACTACGCACATACACCCGACGCACTGGTCAACGTGCTCGACACTATACGCGAGATCGTGGGCAACGATGGCGAGATAATAACCGTAGTGGGAGCCGGAGGCAACCGCGACCACGGAAAACGTCCGATGATGGCTCAGGAGGCAGTGTGCCGTTCAGATTATCTCATCCTCACCAGCGACAACCCGCGCAACGAAGTGCCCGAGGATATCATCGCCGACATGCGTGCCGGGCTCAGTTCTGAGGAACTTCGCCGCACCGAGTGCGTGACAGACCGCCGCGAGGCTATCCGCGAGGCCATACGCCGCGCCAAACCGGGCACTGTGGTGCTCGTGGCCGGAAAAGGCCATGAGACCTATCAGGAGATCAACGGCGTACGCCATCATTTCGACGACCGTGAGGAGGTGAAGGAGGCGCTCGCCGCAAGATAAAAAAGCGACATGGCTGACAAACGCACTGCAAAGCAACTGAAACAAGCGTAACAGACAGAGAAAATGTTTTACGAACTGTTCAAATACATACAGGGGGTCGACATCCCGGGCCTCCGACTGATGGATTACATCACCTTCAGGGCCGGAATGGCATTCACGATCTCCATGCTGATAGCCTTGATATACGGACGCGACATCATCCACCGTCTGCAGCGGATGCAGGTGGGCGAGGTGGTGCGCAATCTCGGCCTTGAGGGGCAGATGAGCAAGACCGGCACCCCCACCATGGGCGGCGTGATCATAATCCTCTCCATAATGGTGCCCTGCCTCCTTATAGGCAATCTCTCCAACATCTACATGATCCTCATGCTCGTGGCCACGATGTGGATGGGCACAATCGGATTCCTCGACGACTATCGCAAGCTGAAATATCACAACAAGGATGGTCTGAAGGGAAAATACAAGGTGATCGGTCAGATAGGACTCGGTCTGCTTGTGGGCCTGACGATGTGGCTCTCCCCGGACATCGTGATGAGCGAGAACATGGAGATAGTCAACAAGATCAACAACCAGACGGAGGTGATCCACTCGCTCACCACCATCAAGTCGCCGCAGACCACCATTCCTTTCGTGAAGAACAATAACTTCAACTACGAATGGCTCACCTCCTGGATCAGCAATCCCTCGGCGGCTGAGACTCTCGGCTGGCTCGTATTTGTGCTTGTGGTGATAATCGTGGTGACGGCCGTGAGCAACGGCGCCAACCTTACGGATGGTCTCGACGGCCTATGCGCGGGCACATCGGCCATAATCGGAGTGGCGCTCGCCATAATGGCTTATCTGGGAGGCAACATCATCTATTCAGGCTATCTCAACATCATGTATATTCCCGGCAGCGAGGAAATGGTGGTGTATGCCGCGGCCTTCATCGGGGCCCTGGTTGGCTTCCTGTGGTATAATGCCTTCCCGGCACAGGTGTTCATGGGCGACACGGGCAGCCTCACCCTGGGAGGCATCCTGGCAGTCTTCGCCATCCTTATACGCAAGGAGCTTCTCATTCCTCTTCTCTGCCTGATATTCTTTATCGAAGATCTCTCGGTGATCATGCAGGTGGGCTATTTCAAATATACAAAAAAGACCACCGGCGAGGGAAAGAGGATCTTCAAGATGACTCCACTGCATCATCATTTCCAGAAAGCCGGCGACGGCTCGGTGAAGTGTCTCATCAATTTCCCGAAGGCACCGATTCCGGAGTCGAAGATTGTGGTGAGGTTCTGGATCGTCGGCATCCTGCTGGCTGCCCTCACTTTCGTCACATTGAAGATCCGTTAATAATTCAGTATAAGTTAATCTCAATATAATGTCTGTAAACAAACATAATATCGATCTCAACGGGCGCCTTGTGGTGCTCGGCGGAGGTGAAAGCGGCGCCGGCGCCGCCGTGCTCGGCAAAGTGAAGGGGATGGACGTGTTCCTCTCCGACATGGGCACCATCCCGGCAAAATACAAGGAACTTCTCGACCGCTATGAGATACCGTATGAGGAGGGACATCACACGGAAGAGCTCATCCTGAATGCCGATGTGGTGGTGAAAAGCCCCGGCATACCCCCTTACGCCCCTATGGTGGAGAAGATCACGGCCAAGTCCATACCCGTGCTTTCAGAGATAGAGTTTGCCGCCGGATTCACTGATGCGAGAATGGTGTGCATCACCGGCTCCAACGGAAAGACCACCACAACGCTGCTCACATATCATATACTCCGCAAGGCAGGTATAGACGTGGGTCTTGCAGGAAACGTCGGGAAGAGCCTGGCGCTTCAGGTAGCAGTTGACCCGCACGACACCTACGTGATCGAGCTCTCGAGCTTCCAGCTTGAGAATATGTATAAGTTCAAGGCCAATATCGCGGTGATAATGAACATCACCCCCGACCATATGGACCGCTACGACCATAAGATGG